>JANMEI010000338.1:0-5685 GCA_031376865.1 Acidimicrobiia bacterium
AGCCGACGTTCGGGTTATCTGCCCAGCAGTTGGTGGCGGCTTCGGGCCTAAGGCTGCCTTCTATGTCGAGTTCATCGTTGCTGCTTTTGCGGCCAAGGCCCTGAACAAGCCGGTGCGCTGGTTCGAAACTCGTTCGGAAAACATGCTGTCGCTGGTTCATGGGCGCGCCATGGTGATGAACATTCAGATGGGCTTCGACAAGGGCGGCATCATCACCGGCATGAAGGCCGACGTCACGTCAGATGCTGGTGCCTATCCAATGGTGGGTGCGATGCTGATGATCGGTACGCAGACGATGGCGCACGGCACGTACCGAATCCCCAAGCTGCATTTCCAAGCTCGCTCCGTGGTCACCAACACCACCTCCACCGGCGCATACCGCGGTGCCGGTCGTCCTGAAGCAACGCAGATGTTGGAACGAGTGATGGACGTCGCCGCCGACGAGTTGGGCATCGACCCGGCAGAACTTCGTCGCCGCAACCTCTTGCAGCCTGCTGACTTCCCGATGATGACGTCAACCGGTGCCGCCTACGACTGTGGCGAGTACGAGAAGGCACTCGACATGGCGTTGGAAAAGTCGGACTACAAGGGCTTGTTGGCTGAGCAGGCAAAGCGACGCGCTGCTGGCGATTCGAAGTTGCTCGGCATCGGCGTATCGACCTATGTCGAGATCACCGCTCCGTTTGGTTTGCATGTCGAATGGGGTGGCGTCGAGGTCGAAGCCGATGGCACCATCGTCGCCAAAGCTGGCACGTCCGGCCATGGTCAGGGTCACGAAACCATGATGGCCACATTGGTGTCCGACGCACTTGGTGTCCCCATGGATCAGGTGAAGTACGTGCAGTCAGACACGGACCTGGTTCCCAAGGGTGCCGGCACCATGGGTTCGCGTTCGCTGCAGGTTGGAGGTTCGGCGGTTTATGTCAGCGCCGGCAAGGTGTTGGAAAAAGCCAAGTTGTTGGCCGCTCATTTGTTGGAAGCCAGCACCGAAGACATCGTCACGGGCGAGGGCACGTTGCATGTTGCTGGCGTTCCATCGCAGAGCCTGACGTGGGCCGAGTTGGCTACTGCGGCAGCTGACCCAACGAAGTTGCCCGAAGGTATGGAGCCGGGGCTATCGCATTCGCATGACTTCGATGGGCAGGCTCCAACGTTCCCGTTTGGTGCTCACGTCGCGGTTGTCGAAGTGGATCGCGACACCGGCAAAGTTGAGTTGATGCGTCACATTGCCGTTGATGATTGCGGCAAGATCCTGAGCCCAATGATGGTCAAGGGCCAGCAGCACGGCGGCATTGCCCAAGGCGCAGCACAAGCACTGTTCGAGTGGGTCCGCTACGACGCCGACGGCAACCCGGTCACCGGCACACTGGTGGATTACAGCATTCCTTCAGCGGCCGAACTTCCCAGCTTCGAAACGTACAACACCGAAACCCCTACGTTCCGCAACCCGTTGGGGGCAAAGGGTATCGGCGAGTCCGGCACCATTGGTTCCACGCCAGCTATTCAAAATGCAGTGGTCGACGCCGTGTCACATCTTGGTGTGCGCCACATCGACATGCCCACCACGCCCGAGCGTGTGTGGGAAGCAATCGCCGCCGCGGGCAACTAACCCTTCGATCGAACCTTGTTTCTGCAGTTACGTCAGCTACATCTGACGTAACTGCACAATCGCAGCTGTCAGACTGCGCCGATGCTGATCGATCTCTCGCACCTCATCACCGAAGGCATGGCTACCTATCCCGGTATTCCAGGTCCAGAACTCAGCGACTTTCTGTCTCGAGATACCTCTTCGGCACGGTTTGGGGGTATTCGAATGCACATTGGCAAAGTGTGTATGGTCGCCAACACCGGAACCTACGTAGACGTACCTTTTCACTTTTTCGAAGATGGGCAACACCTCGGTGAGGTCGGAGTGGATCGCCTGGCCGATCTTCCCGGGGTCGTGGTGGACGCAACCGACCGACCCTCCCGAGCAATCACACCAGACTTCTTTGACGGCGTCGACATCGCACGCAAGGCTGTGTTGGTTTACACGGGTTGGGACGCGCACTTTGGCACCGAAAAATACGGGGTCGACGCACCGTTCTTGCCTTTCGCCACCGTCGAGCTACTCGTCAACGCTGGCGCTGCATTGGTCGGCATCGACTCGGTCAATGTGGATGACATGAGCGACCTCACCCGGCCAGCTCACTGTGGCCTGTTGCGAGTTGGTATTCCCATCGTCGAACATCTCACTGGCTTGGCACAGCTGATCGGAATCGGCCCATTCGCGTTTACCGCAGCCCCGCCAAAGTTCACAGCGTTGGGAACGTTTCCCGTCCGAGCGTTCGCTCGCACCCTGTCATGATCAGCCAGGCGTGTGGCTGATCCTGGAGCAGCTACTTCCGCTTCGTCGAAGCCTGCTTCGTGGCGGGTCGTGTAGCAGCAACCTTTTTTGGAGCCGCCTTCTTTGACGCCGCTTTCTTTGGCGCAGCCTTCCTCTTCGCAGCAACGTTCTGCTTCGGGGCGGCTTTCGCCACGACTGCTTTCAACGCCGACTCCGTGGTCGAACGACCCAACCCCATCAAGCCGGCAGCACCGCCGAAGAGGTCACCCAATGGACCAAGTCGCCGTGGCAATTCAGCCATGCCGCTGAGCACGGACATCATCTGCGCGCTGAGGTTCTCAAACAACTCAGGCAGCTGATCGATTGGCGTGCGGTCGAATAGATCACTCATGGCCACCATGCGCTGAGCCAAACGTTCCATCTCAGGGCCTAGCACCTTGGCCGGAGCCTCTATCTGCCCGACCATGGTGTCAACTCGTTGCAGAATGCTTTCCATTGCAGCTGCTGACCGCTGGAGTGACTGAACCGCCTCGACCAGGCTGACCAGCGTCTTCTTGGCCGTGTCGGCTGCGCCCACTGCAGTCAAGATCAACGCCATTGGGCTCTGGATAAACGAAGCGAAGTCAAACTCTTGATCGTCAGTTTCTTCAGGCATCCCTCCAACCTATCGGACACCGGATATGTTGCGTCTATGAGAAGAAACATTTGGATGAGTGTTGTCGTGACGATCACCCTTCTCAGCGCGTGTTCGAAATCTCCCGGGTCAGTCAACCAATCTGGCGTAAACCTCCGATTTGGCACGCTCACCGAACGCACCCTGAAGAGTGGCGCCGATGGACGAAACGCAACTGCTGCGGTCACCGGGATGAATCAATTCTCTGTTGACCTATTCAATGCCGTTGCCATGGATACCGCCGGCAATGTGGTTGTCGGCTCTTATAGCGTGGTGTTTGTCGTGAGCATGCTGTATGCAGGAGCGCGGGGCGGCACTGCCGACGAGATAGCGGACGTCCTTCACTCAACTGGTCGACCCGAAGCTTGGCACGAAGGTATCAATGCATACGATCTCACACTGTTAACAAGAACCGCTGGCAGCCCAACAACATGGACCGCAGCTAACAAGGTGTGGGCTTCGCCTGACGTCTCGTTACGCGACGAGTTTCTTGATGTGCTCACTGGGTCCTATGGTTCGCCCCTGGCGACCGCGGACTTCGCTGGCGATAGCGATGGGCAGCGTCGGATGATCAACGAGTGGGTCGCCAACAACACCAAGCAACGAATTCCGGAGCTCTTTGTTGAGGGTGCCCTGCCGCCTTCCACCCAGCTAGCGCTAGTGAATGCAGTTGCATTGGATGCTCCGTGGGAGTTTCCGTTCGATCCAGCACGAACCGGCCCAGCTCCGTTTCGACGCCTCGATGGAACGGAAGTAGCAGTCCCAATGATGCACTACGACGAATACTTACCCAGTGGTCGTGGCGAAGACTTTACTGCCGTCGAGCTTCCATACGCTGGAGGGACCTTTTCGATGGTCATCATCGTGCCGACCGATTTTGAACGCTTCCAGCGTGACCTCTCGGCTCAGAAGATCGACCAGGTGACAGATTCGATTCAGGAACAAGGTATCCACCTCACAATGCCCAAGTGGTCGTCGCGAACCAAATCAGAACTCAACAAACCACTCAGCAAACTTGGTATGCCCACTGCGTTTGCCGGATCGGCTGATTTTTCGGGTATGTCCGAAACCTCAGGGTTATCTGTCAGCGCCGTGCGACACGAGGCGTTTATCGAAGTGGATGAAGCAGGAACCCGAGCAGCGGCCGCCACCGGAGGCGAGATGCTGCTGTCTCACGGACCGACCATTTCGATCAATCAGCCGTTTTTGTATCTGGTGCGTGATCGGGGAGCCGGCACTATCTTGTTTATGGGGCGAGTCACCGACCCTTCGATAGCTCCGTAACCGACTCGCCCAGTTGCTCGGATTGGATCATGTCGTCCCACGACGTGTATCCGGGGGCCGTTGTTGGCCAGGGCTGATCCGTTTCCAGGGCCTGGGCCATCCCAAATGCCAGGCCGTCACCGAACCGCGGGGCAATGATCTGCGCCCCAAAGGGGACGTTGAACTGATCATGGCCAAGCGGGACGCTCAGGGCAGGGTGTCCGGTGAAGTTGAAGTCCATGGTGTTCATGGCGATCCCGCCAGATCGGATACCGCCTGCTGATGTAGGTAGCGGCCCTTCTTTCGGCCAGCTGTCGGTATTGACCGTCGGGGTAATGATGACCGTTCCAGGTGTCAGCAGATCGTCGAACGCGGCGGCGTGCTCGTATCGCAATCGTTGTGCGGCGAGGTACTCGCCTGTGGTCACCTTGATGCCGTACTCCAGTTGAAACACCAAACTTGGGTCGAGCTCGGGCCACCGATCGCGAAACCCCACCAAAGACTGCGCTGCTTCGGCCGATGAACTAGCGAACCATGCTTGCACGCCCTCTTCGTGATGAACAGGTGACGCAACGTTCTGAACAGGAATCCCCATCGCAACGATACGCGCACTGAGCTCTTCGAGCGCCACAGAGATGTGCGGGTCTACCCCTGCCCGAAGCGTCTGAACGATCAACACTTTTGTTGGTCGAATCGGGGTGGGGTCGATCGATCCGCCAGGCATCGACAGCACGTCACCTCTCGCCGGGCCAATTACTATGCGCGCTTCATACAAACAATCAGCAACGGTGCGGCCAGCGACGCCCATCGTCGAATAGTTCAGCCAACGGGGCGTGAAGTTTCGTCCAATTGCCCCCATCGTCGGTTTGTACCCAACCAGGCCACACGCACTGGCTGGGCCACGGGTACTACCACCACCATCGCTGGTGGTCGCCATCGGAGTGAGGCCTGCGATGAGCGCAGCTGCGCTGCCACCGCTGCTTCCACCCGGTGATCGTTCGAGGTTCCACGGATTGGCAGTAGCTCCGAACACCAGGTTCGTCGTGAAACCTGTGTGCCCAAACGCCGGAGTGTTCGTTTTGCCAATGACGATGGCACCTTCGGAGCGAAGCCTCGCAACGTAGATGTCGTCTTGGGTTTCAGCCGGACCGTTGGCGAACAGCGCTGACCCAAAACTGGTTGGAAATCCAATAGCCCGAGCCATGTCTTTGACGAGCAACGGCAGGCCGGCAACTTTTCCCGTGCGAGGTGCCACCTTCGCTTCATCGAGGGCTTCGGCTCGTGGCTTCAGCGTGACCACCGCATTCAACGCCTCGTTGTGACGCTCGATTCGGTCGTAAGCCTCGTTGACCAACGCTTCGGGCGTAACAGAGCCAGAACGGACAGAAGCAGCAAGTTCTTCGAGCACGTGATCACCGTAGCT
>JANMEI010000373.1:0-3700 GCA_031376865.1 Acidimicrobiia bacterium
GGACGCCAGAGAAGGTCGATCGATGATCTGACATCGGTACGGCGGGTAGCTTCCGTTGGACTCATGTGTCCAATCCAGACAGAATCCAAAGTCGTGCCAGCACTCGAAACCCGACTGATTATCGGCTCCTGCGAGACCAGATCAGCGAAACGTGGGTGAGGCCCATTCCTTCGGATGGGCACTGGATCCACGTCTCACCCCGAGTTTCGCCTCTCTCCAGGAGTGTCGTTTGCACAAACTCGCAGTGTCTGGTGGGGATCGGTACCCACGAATACTGTTCGCTTGCCCGCAGACAATCAATACCCGCCAAAACCGTTCCGTTGGGATCTGAAAAGCGGATGCCGTCAGGGGGAGTAGCCGAGCCGTTGAGCAACAGTGCCTCACATGGGATCGCCTCTTCAGAAACATCGATCAGACCGATGGCATAAGGGCCCGAACGCTCGCCAACACGCTTGTCGCCAGCACGCCAAAGAATGCCAAGATTTCCAACTCGATGGTTACGTCGATTTACTCAACGACCCATTTGGAAAACTCAAGATCGGCAATGAGTCGGGCTGGTTATCCATCACGAGTTAGTCCAGGGAAGCGGTGACTAAAAACTCGGACGAGCCGTCATCGCGAAAGCGGCGCTGCGCGTGTCCCACGGCTTCGAGATGAGCGATGTGTGCATAGGTTTCAGAATCAGCCATGGACCCCTGCCGTTCGGGTCGAAACAGATGCAACGAAAACCCGGGAATATCTGTCCAACCCTGAGCGTGCCCAACCGCAGCCAAGATCCGCATCCGTTCGTGATGATGCTCAATGATGTCGGCGCAGCGACTCGGCACATCCACCACCACGCCACCGTGCGCCGGGAGCCCAATCTTGACCCCAGGCAATGCTCCAATCAATCGAAGCGACACAAAGAAATCGTGCATTGGATCGATGCCCCCGTGTATCCCCGATATATGCGGAGTGATGGTTGGTAGCACGTGGTCGCCGGTAATGATCGTCCCTGTCTCGGCATGGAAGAAACACAGATGGTCGATCGTGTGCCCAGGGGTGTGTACCACCTGCCAGCCACCATCTCCAACCGGCAGCTGCTCGCCGTTGCGAACACGCGCCGTTGGACTTGGCAACGCCCATCCTTGATCGGCCAGCATCGCCGTGCGGCTCTTTTGCAGCTCGGGGTTAGACATCTGTGGTGACCACACGCCGCCCCAGGGTACTGGCTGATCGAAGCCGCGCTGCTCCATCACAGCAGGGAGCACTTGACCGGTGTCAGCATGAATGTGAACCGGATCATCGCAGTCGGTCAGCACGCAGACGTGCGGCTGCTGATGCATGGTGTGAAACGAGCGATGGGTGACGATTTGTGCACCCGACACTTCGCGTAGCCGCATTGCGTTGCCGTAGTGATCGGGATGGGAATGCGTAATCAAAATAGTATGTACACGCTCAACCGAGAGGCCGGCGAGTGCCATCCGATCGTTCAGTGCGTTCCATGACTGCGGCCCGGGTATTCCTGGATCTACCAACGTGATCCCGGCCATATCGACGATCGCGTAGCAGTTGACATGGCGAAGGCCGGGTAGCTCTATCGGTAGCTGCAGTCGGATCACGCCGGGCGCAACTTCGATGACCTCTTTGGATGCTGGAAGTTTTTCTTGCCGCTCGACGGGTTCGCTCATGAACCCTTCACCATAGGGGGCGCAGACATCCCTCGTTCAATTCAAGAATCCCCGAGTATCAATTCGATTTCATCGCCATAACGGCGTTAGGGTACGTCCCATGAAGCTCTCCGTCATGCTCAATTACGCCGGCGATATCAAAACTCTGGCCGACGAGGTTGCCGCCCTCGAAAAGGCTGGCCTCAACAACGTCTGGGTCGCCGAGGCCTACAGTTTCGATGCCGTATCGATGATGGGCTACCTCGCCGCCCGCACCGAAACGGTCGAGATCGGCAGCGCAATCCTCAACGTCTACTCGCGCACCGCCACGTTGATGGCTATGACGTTCGCTGGACTCGATTACGTATCGAACGGTCGTATGCACTGCGGTCTCGGGGCATCGGGCCCGCAGGTAGTCGAAGGATTTCATGGAGTCCCCTACGAAAAGCCGATGCAACGAATCAAGGAGTACATCGAAGTCTGCCGATCGACATGGAAACGCGAAGTCATCAACTATCAAGGTAAAGCGGTTCAGATCCCGCTGCCTGCTGGTCAAGGAACCGGCCTTGGCAAACCACTGAAGTTGATCAACCACCCGGTGCGTGCCGATATCCCCCTGTGGTGGGCTTCGTTGAAGGGGCTTTCCGTCGAAGCAACCGCAGAGGTGGCCGATGGTTGGATCCCGGTGTTCTATCTCCCCGAAAAGGCCGACCTGGTGTGGGGCGAAGCAATGCGTCAAGGTTTCAAAAACCGCAGTGCCGATCTTGGCAAACTGCAGATTTTGGCGGGCGGCTCGGTGATGTTCACCGAAGACGAGCAGGTCATTGAAAAGGTGCTTGACGGCGCACGACCCTCCGCAGCGTTGTACGTCGGTGGAATGGGTGCCCGAGGCAAGAACTTCTACAACGACATTATGTCCTCATACGGTTGGGAAGGCGAAGCCAAAAACATTCAAGACCTGTACCTTGACGGCAAGAAAGAAGAAGCTGCCGCGGCGATCCCCCGGGCGTTTCTCGAAGGCGGATCATTTGTTGGGTCCGAGGGTCACATCGGCGAGCGGATTGCCGCATACGCCGAAGCAGGTGTCACACATCTGCAAATGGGTCTGTCGGGATCTTTGGAGCAAAAGGTCAAGACGGTCGAACGCATGCGCAAGCTTGTCGACGCGCTGTAGGCGTTCACGGTAACGGAGAACATGCAGATCTTCTGCTGCGCACTTCGGGTTGAACTGCTCATCCCGGGGTGCACCAATCTCAAGGCCAAACGGGCGGTGATCCGTCCGCTCATCGAGGGTATCCGCAATCGACATCATGTTGCTGTTTCCGAAGTTGGGTTTCAAGACACCTGGGGCCGTTCAGTGATCGCAGTTGCGGCCATCAGCGGCACCGAACACATCACTACGGAAATTCTTGCTGAAGTAGAGCGGTTTGTGTGGAGTTTCGCTGAGATCGAAGTAGTGCTCTGCACTCGGGCCTGGCTCGATGACTTGGAGTTCGAATCAGACTTTGGCCGAGGTTGAGGTCGGCCTGGATCTCGTAGCTCGTGGTACTATGCGTACATTCGAATAAATGCAGTGATGTGTTCAGCAACCTCAACCGATCGGTCGTCGGTGAACAGCTCATCGTGTTTGACCGGAACCCAACGAGTGGTCACCGAATCAGTTGATGAATACGAGCCGCGATAGTCACGGCGACGAATTGGATTTTCTGCATACGCTCGTAACACCAGCGCTGGCACGTGCACAGATGGTGGTAGCGGTGCAGCATGAATCTTCTCAGCGATCGAGTCAAACAAATCGTTGTATCCCAATCGTTGAAGTGCAGCAGCTCCTTCGGCATCCCAATCGCGTCGTCGGCGCCAACCATCGACAGACCCACTCAGCCACCTCAACAGGCTCAGCCCATCACGGTGGATTGCATTCCGTGATGGGCTGAGCCTGTTGAGGTGGCTGAGTGGGTCTGTCGATGGTTGGCGCCGACGACGCGATTGGGATGCCGAAGGAGCTGCTGCACTTCAACGATTGGGATACAACGATTTGTTTGACTCGATCG
>JANMEI010000407.1:0-2592 GCA_031376865.1 Acidimicrobiia bacterium
CTATCAGCCGCACGAATCGCTCTCGGTTCCGCTGTTTCGCTTCTTCATGGTGATCGCCGCAATCGGCACCGTGTTCGCAGCAGGCTACCTGTTGTGGTTGTACCAGCGCACTGCGTTCGGTGAGCCAAAGGCCGAATGGAAAGGTCATCACTTCCACGACGTCAACACCGAAGAATGGTTGGCCTGGGCGCCAATGCTGATCGCGATCTTGGTGCTCGGCTTGTTCCCAGCGCTGCTGTTCCGTATGACCGACGTTCCTGTTCAGTCGCTGGTCGATCACCTCACGAACGCCCTTGCCAAGTGACCATGATTGGCGTGCTCGCTGAGCTTGGGCCCGGTGTCCTCGCCGCAACGGGACCGAAGTTCAACGCGCCGCATCTTGATTATCACGCGTTAGCTCCTGAAATTGTTCTTACGTTGGTCGCCGTCGTGGTGCTGCTGGCCGATCTGTTCCTCGATCAGAGCCGCAAGTTTCTCGTTAACACCATCGCCGGTATCGGCATTGCCGCCACCGCAATTCCGTTGATCACGCTTGGTCTTGCTGGCGACACACGATCCCTGTTCAACGATGCGTACGTCGTCGATGATTTTTCGTTGATCCTCAAAGGCGTGTTTCTGATCGCGGGTTACCTCACGCTGCTGATGGCGTCGAACTACCTTCAAGAAGGCGATTATCACGAAGGTGAGTTCGCGTTTCTGATCGTCTGCTCGTTACTCGGCATGGTCGTCATGGCCAGCTCACGTGACCTCATCACGATTTTCGTCGCCCTTGAAACGTTGTCGCTCCCCGCCTATCTGTTGGCCGGTTGGCAAAAACGAAATGCGAAGTCCAATGAGGCTTCGGTCAAGTACTACCTCCTCGGTGTGGTTGCTTCAGCAGTGATGCTGTACGGCATGTCGCTGGTGTACGGCGTCACAGGGCAAACCGTTTTGACACGTATCAGCGTCGAACTGCAGGCAGGCTCCGAAGGCAAAACGCTGGCCGCACTTGGCATCTTGTTGATCATCATTGGCTTCGCGTTCAAGGTCTCGGCCGTTCCATTCCATCAGTGGGCACCAGACACCTACGAAGGGGCCCCAACCCCAGTCACCGCCTTTTTGTCTGTTGCTTCCAAAGCCGCAGGATTTGTCGCACTCATGGAGTTGATCTTCGTTGGGTTCTTTCCGGAATCCAATGTATGGACGCCGATCTTCTGGGTGCTTGCTGCGCTCACGATGACAGTCGGCAACCTGATCGCCCTTCGCCAGACCAACATTGTTCGTATGCTCGCATACAGTTCAGTGGCGCAAGCCGGATTCATTTTGGTGCCCTTTGCCGTTGCTGGTGAACGAGCGAGTGCCACGTTGTCGGCTCAACAAAGTGTCGTGACGTACCTAGTGATCTACACCCTCATGAACCTGGGCGCTTTCACCATGATCATTGCGGTCGCCCGGAAAACTCACTCGGGCGAGATCAGCAGCTACGACGGTCTGTTCCACTATTCACCCGGCCTGGCAGTGTTGATGACGGTGTTTATGTTTTCGCTCGCCGGTATCCCGCCGATGGGCGGGTGGTATGCGAAGTTCACCGTGTTTAACACTGCGCTCGATGCTGGTGGTCCGTGGTCAGTTGGACTGGCGGCCATCGCTGCGGTCAACGCCGTTATCGGCGCCACGTACTACCTCAAGGTCATGCGAGCGATGTGGATGAAAGAAGCGCCAGCAGGTGCCACCAAGATCGTGGTTCCTGCTTCGCTTCGCCTTGCATTGGCCCTGTGTGGTGTCGCGGTGATGTTGACCGGCATCTTGCCTTCGATCGTCAGCCACTTTGCCGAGATTGCCCAGCTTGCCCGCTAGCAACTGATCCGCAGATTCGGGTACCGAACGTGAAGAAAGAGGGACTGCCAAAACTGGCAGTCCCTCTCTCCATCAGTGGGGGGTTGTGGTGACGTGGGCTCGAACTGCCTAGTAATGATCGTCCCAAACGGAATACGCACGTTCACGTAACACGATTGGCTTCGTTTCAAACTTGTCTTTCGCCAACCACAGCAACAGCGGCAAGATCGGACCGTTCTTGGTATTAGCTGGGATGGTGTGCATGATTGATCCATCGCCGACCCGAGCAAGTTCGTTCGGCAAACCAAAGGGCCGGCCGTCGCAGTCGACCAATAGCGTGAGGTCGTTCCAATGTGCCGACATCGAAGCACGTCGTGGGTCAACGTGACGTTGAACGACGCCTCGGGACGTCATTTTCAGTCCACCAATCTTCACCTCTTTGCCTTCGGTGAGCCGCTGGAGATAGTCCGCAGCAATCCGAGGAGCAACGATGGTGGTCGAGACGGACACCAATGCTCGATACGCATCCCATGCCGTCTGTCGTGCCTCTGATCCGCCCACCTTGTCGAACTTCACCCGCAGGCCACTCACTCGGTTCTCGGCCTCAAACACCAACTTGTGCCACGCGTGAGCAGGGTTTTGGTTCACTGCGTTGGACGACTCTTCAATCCAATGCCACACGCTGGTGATTTCCGAAGTCGGGATCTCCCAACGGCCCCAGCGAATCGACGTGGTGGTTACGCGCATTCGACGGCTGGAGAACTTCGACGTCGGAAC
>JANMEI010000461.1:0-5478 GCA_031376865.1 Acidimicrobiia bacterium
CCCAAATTGCGAACGGGGCCCACTGCCTGTCCGTTCACCACGTTGTATTGGGATTTTCTTGCTCGTCATCAAGATCGGCTGAAATCCAACCACCGAATGAGTCAACCGCTTGCCGGTCTCAAACGGTTGAGCAATCTTGACGACGTGCGTCGACGAGCGGCAGAGGTGCAAGAAATGTTGTTGGCGGGAACGCTCTAACCGTCGTTACAACTCATTGAGCGCGGCAAGCGCAGCAGTGGATCGATCAACGACGATCTTGTCGAACACGCCAAGATCAAGATCGGTCGATCCCTTCGCTCCACCTCGGTAGCGGGTAACGACACCCTGAATAATGCATGCACCCTTCCAATGGTTGAACGCGGTGTACCACGGCAGATCGCTGATATCGAGCCCTGAAGTTGCCGTATACCGAGCAACCAGTGGCTCAACGTCCAGAAAGCCGTCAGCCAACGTCGGAGCAGCAGACTCGTCGCCGTTGCCAATATCGGTGGTGTTCCGCACCCAGGTGGTGACGAGGTACCCGAGATCAGCCATGGGGTCGCCCAGTGTGGAGATCTCCCAGTCCAACACCGCAACGATCAGCCCTGTGGCAGGGTCGGTGATGCAGTTGCCCAGACGAAAGTCGCCATGCACGATCGCTGCGCGTTGTTGAGTGGGGATTGATGAGATCAGTTTGTTGTACGCCTCGTCAACCGTTGGGACATCACGATCTTTCATGGCGGTGAACTGCTGGTACCACCGTTTGAGCTGTCGTTCGACGTACCCGTCCCGTTTCCCGTGTGCGTCCATGCCAATCGAATCGATGTCAACGGCGTGAAGTTGGCCAAGCACATCAAACATCGACTCGCTGGTAGTGGCTCGCAACTCCTGTGGAATCGCTTGGGTCGCTTTCAGATCGTGCAACACCACGCCGTCGACGTGCTCCATCACGTAGAACGGTGCGCCAGTAACACTGTCATCAGTACACAGACCAATTGCTATCGGCACCGGCACTGGGGTCGGACCGAGCGCATGAATTGCTCTGAACTCTCGGCCCATGTCATGGGCGGTGGGAAGCACATGCCCCAGCGGGCCCCGGCGAAGCACACACTGTTGACCCGTTGCATCGACGACCCGATAGGTGAGGTTCGAATGTCCACCAGGCAATGGGTGAAAGGTAAATGGTGCCGTAAATTGCGGCGCATTGGTGGCAAACCACTTGGTTACTGGATCGACGTCGATGCCAGGCGGCGTGGCGCTAGCGGACGAATCTGGGCTGGTAGACGAAGTCACGCTCATGATCATGCCGCCCGGAACAGGCCCGGCTCCAACTCAACAACTTCTCCGGACCGAGTGAGACGACGGAGATGCATCATCGATGACGTTTCTTCGACGTGGTCGATCCACAACACCCCAGTGGTTCCCGGCCGATAAATGATGCGATGTTCGACAATCTCGGCCAACCGGTGCGGCTCTGCCAGGAACTGCATCAGGCGTTGCTCACGGGTAGTGATGACCGCTCGAAACGTGCTGAGTGCGCTCACGAAATTGGCTTGCCCCTCAATGATTCCTTTGTGGTGAGACGTCACATACCAACGTGCGTTCACGAGCGCTGCTGCATCCATGGCCCGTTCGAAATCTTCAAGATCACTCCAATGGTCGCCGTAATACGGTCCGAAACTGGAGAGGTCAATGTCGGCCACGAAGAACACGCCGTCGGGCTCAACGAGAAAGCCGCAGTGTCCCCTGGTGTGCCCTGGAAGATGGATGACCGTGATCGACCGACCGCCCACCACAAAGGTGTCACCACCGGTGAATGCGGTGGCATCGGGACGGGCGGTGTAATGGAACTCGCGCTCGAGTTGTCCCTTCCAGGTTGTGCGAATCGGCTCGGGCATGCCGTAGATGTTCAGCATTCCCTCAAGCGACCTGAGTGCAGTGACGTCGTGCTCGTGCGCGCAGATCGCAGCATCGTTGAAGCGCGCAACGCCGGCCAGATGATCTTCGTGAGCATGCGAAATCAACACGCGATCGACGCTCGCAGGCGACCCACCTCGGGCATAGACATCGACTGACGGATCTACCAGCATCGCTCCCTCGCTGCCCACGATTTGCATCGAGTTGCTGGTCGGGTACTTGCCTTGGTCGATACCCATCAGGACGGTCACACCGGTGCCGGGTAACAGGCGATCAGAGTCGAGCAGGGGAATCGGAGTACTTGGCACGTGACTGAGTTTGCCTGACGGATGCTCAACAAACCGATTCGGGCCATGATGGAACCCATGAGCGACGTCTTGAGCACGGTAGCAAGCTGGCTAGAAGATCACGTTGAAGTGGCCATCGGTCGCATCATCGGCATGGATGGGTTTGGTGGCCGTCGCGCAGGCGAGATACTGGCCATCCGAGCCGATAACTCCGCGGTTGTTGGCGAGCTAGCCCTTGGAGCTGCGAATGACTCCACCATCGCCGCCGCACAACAACTGTTTGCGTCGGGCGTTGACTCGCTCATCATCACGGTGCCGGTCGGCGACGACGAAGCAGTTCGAGCCGGGCTTGCCTGTGGTGGCAGCGCCAATGTTTTGGTGCAACGTGCATCGCTGATTGCTGGCCAGTTTTTCGAGGCCGTCGCTAACGGCGACGAAGTGGTATTGATTTCTGATCCGGCCACCGGCCAAAACTGGGTGATTGATCGAGCCACCTCACTGACCTCGTTGGCCACTGGCCTTGATCCGGCTGCATTTCAGGCAGCGCAGCGCATGCTGACAAAGGGTCCGGCAGGGTCGGTGATGGTTGTCGAAAACGACCGACAACTCTGGGTCGAAGCTTTTATCCCCGAACCTCGTTTGCTGGTACTGGGGGTGGCAGCGTTGTCGGGCGCTCTCACCGCCCAAGCAGCACTGATGGGTTGGTATGCGTCGGTATTTTCTGAAACCGAGATCGAATTGGCGGTAGCAGGAGCGGGCCAGTTGGGATCGGTTGATGGCGTGGTGGTGCTGTCTCATGACATTGATGCCTCAGCTGCGGTGCTCGCCGCGGCGCTGACGGGCCGCTGTGGGTTTGTTGGTGCCTTAGGGTCTCGTCATACCCAACAGGCTCGAGCCGATCGATTGCGCAGTGCTCATGGCATCTCCGATGCCGATCTTGCTCGCGTGCGTGGGCCCGTTGGATTAGATCTGGGTGCCCGCACGCCGGAAGAAACTGCGCTTGCGATAGTTGCCGAAATGCTTGCTGTCACTCGATCGCGTGCCGGTGAGTCATTGACGCAGTCGTCCGGGCCGATCAACGGCTGAGCGGTTAAGTTACCTCCCATGCGAGTCTTGTTTGCTGCAGCGGAATTGGCTCCGCTTGTTCGGGTTGGTGGGCTTGGGGAGGTTGCCGGAGGGCTGACCAAAGCGCTTCGTCAGGCCGGGGCGCATGTGGATGTACTGCTTCCTGACTACTTCCAGTCTGAACTACACAACGAGTACGTGCAGCAACTCGAGGTTCCTGATTGGGTCGGCTCGTGCACCGCTCGGTCTGGCGAGCTGGCCGATTTTGGTCCCATCACGTTGATCGACGTGCCCGACATTGGACGTGCAGGGCCGTATGGTGATCCGGGCGGCGAGTCCTATGGTGACAACGATCGTCGGTTTTTTCGATTCAGTGCAGCAGTAGCTGCGTGGGCCAAACTCACCCAACCCGATGTGATCCACGTCAACGACTGGCACACCGGTGCCGCCCTTGCCTGGACTCCTCCAGGCATCCCTACTTTGGCTTCAATTCATAACCTCGCATATCAAGGTGACGCCGATCGAGGCTGGTTGCAGGTCTTCGGCGAACGTTCGCACGCTTACGATCGTCGGGGTCGATGTAACCCGCTGGCCGGTTCGCTGATTTTGGCCGACCGTGTCATTGCCGTTAGCCCCCGCTATGCGCGAGAGATCTTGGTGGATCCGCTTGGGTGCGGGTTAACCGACGTACTCGGGAGTAAAGCAGGAGCGGGGCAGCTGGTAGGCATCGTCAACGGAATCGACGCCGACGAATGGAATCCAGAGACCGACTCGTATCTCAGCGCACCGTTCTCGGCGAAGAAGCGAGGCGGCAAAGCAATCTGCAAGCGAGAACTGCAGGAAGGCGTTGGTCTACCCGTATCGGATGGGCCGCTGTTTGGGTTTGTCTCACGTCTGGTCGATCAAAAAGGGATCGAGTTTGTGATCGACGCAGCGACGTATCTGTCGTCGATCGACGGGCAGCTCGTCGTGCTGGGCAGCGGTGACCGATCACTCGCTGACGCCCTTCATCGGCTGAGCGCCGATCATCCGGGCACCATTTCCTTTACCGAGGGCTTCGACCTCCAGTTGTCGCACCGAATCTTTGCCGGTGCCGACTGCTATCTGATGCCCAGCCGGTTCGAACCGTGCGGCCTCGCGCAGATGCAGGCGATGGCGTACGGCACCTTGCCAATCGTTACCGATGTTGGCGGATTGCACGACACGGTCACCGACCTCACCTTGAATCCCGAGATCGGGACCGGTTTCGTGTGCCGAGACGTTTCCAGCACCGGGCTCGTTGACGCCATGCACCGAGCTTCGGCGCTGTTTCACAAAAAGACGCTGTGGAAAGCGGCGCAGACCAGGGGAATGTCGCATGATTGGACATGGACCGACCCGACGGCTACCTACCTGAGCGTCTATTCATCAGTAATCGCCGAAAAAGGTAGGTGAGCTTTGTGAAAGAAAATGTCAACACAGGTAGCAAACCGACCGTTTGCGCGCATAACTTCAGGAGATGGCTGTGACACCGAAGGTACTTGTGATGGTTCTTGCTGGCGGCGAGGGGAAACGTTTGATGCCTCTTACACTGGATCGCGCCAAGCCTGCCGTGCCGTTTGGTGGCAATTATCGGTTGGTGGATTTTGTCCTGTCCAACTTTGCCAACGCGAACTATTTGAAAATGGTGGTGCTCACGCAATACAAGAGCCACAGTTTGGATCGACACATCGCGCAGACCTGGCAGTTTTCCAACCTGCTCGGCAACTATGTGGCGCCGGTTCCAGCACAAATGCGTCGAGGTCCCCGGTGGTTTGTGGGATCAGCCGACGCCATTTATCAAAACTTCAATCTGATTGCCGATGAGAAACCCGACATCGTGTGCGTCTTCGGAGCCGATCACATCTACCGGATGGATCCTCGCCAGATGGTTCACGCCCACAAAGACATGGGCGGCGGATTGACCGTTGCGGCAATCCCGGTCCCCAAAGGTGAGGCTAATCAGTTCGGCATTATGGAAGTAAAGGGCGACAAAATCGTTGGCTTCCACGAAAAACCAGAGAACCCGCCGCTGATGCCTGGCAACGACGAGATGGCGTTAGCCAGTATGGGTAACTACGTGTTTGACACCGACGTGTTGCTGGATGCGATCTCGGCTGACGCCGAAGACGAGTCGTCGCAACACGATCTCGGTGGCAACATCATTCCCAACCTCACCAAGGCTGGTATGGCCAACTGGTATGACTTCAAG
>JANMEI010000477.1:0-4057 GCA_031376865.1 Acidimicrobiia bacterium
GCCAAATTCTGACACACTGACCCAGTGCAGCTATCCGTTCTTGACCTTGCCCCTGTCGCCGAAGGGTCCACCGTCGGCGACGCACTTCGCAACTCGATTGATCTCGCTGTGCACCTTGAAGCACTGGGCTATCACCGTCACTGGGTGGCCGAACACCACGGTATGCCCGGCGTGGCTAGCTCGTCACCCGCAGTGCTGCTGAGTCACCTGGCGATGGCCACCAAGACCATTCGATTGGGTTCCGGCGGCGTGATGCTGCCAAACCATGCGCCGCTCGCCATAGCCGAGCAATTCGGCATGCTCGAAGCAATCCATCCCGGACGAATCGACCTAGGCCTCGGACGAGCCCCCGGAACTGATGGCCCCACGGCAAGGGCATTGCGCGGCAGCCGACTGCACGAATCAGAAGACTTCATCGGTCGCATTGAAGACCTACTGGGTTTCTTCAGTGACAACTTCGCTGCCGATCATCCCTATGCACGCATACGTGCCGTCCCTGGGGCAGGAAACATGCCATCGCTCTGGATGCTGGGAAGCAGCGATTGGGGCGCACAGATTGCCGGGCAGATGGGTTGGCCGTTTGCGTTCGCCCATCATTTTGGAACCGGGGGAACAGCACAGGCGCTACAGATCTACCGAGACAGCTTTCGGCCGTCGCCTGACCTTGATCAACCCCACGCCATGATCGGTGTGCAAGTTGTCTGCGCCGACACAACCGAACACGCCCGCTTTCTTGCTGGCGCCAGCGCCCTTGGGTTTTTGCGACTTCGGCAAGGGCGCCCCAGCGCTATGCCAACACCCGAGGCGGCGGCTAGCGCCGAACTTTCCGCACCAGAAAGGGCGTTCATCGACGACCGGTTGAACAGCGCAGTCATTGGCACACCGATCGAGGTTCGTGAACGGCTGACCGCCCTTGCTCTCGAGTATCAACTCAATGAATTGATGCTGACCACCGCCACCCATAATCACGCTGATCGAATCCGTTCGTTCCAACTCGTTGCTGACGCACTCAGCATGAAAGTAGCTGCATGATGGTTGCTCTCGGAGCTTGTTTTCATCGTACGTATCCTGCACCGTTTGTCATTGAGTTTGCCGACACGCTCGACGATCTTGGGGTCAGCGATTTGTGGATCATCGAGGACTGTTTCTATACGGCCGGCATCTCGTTAGCTGCCACTGCGTTGGCTCGGACCGAGAACCTCACGGTTGGGTTAGGGATCCTGCCCAGCGTGGCCCGCAACCCTGCGGTGACCGCCATGGAACTGGCCACGCTTGCCGCGTTGGCACCCGGCCGTTTGATTGCCGGCATCGGTCATGGTGTGCAGGACTGGATGGCACAGATGGGCGCAAAAGCCCCGTCACCAGTTGCCACGTTGGAGGAAGTCATTGTGGTGGTGAAGCGACTACTTAACGGCGAAGAAGTGACCTTCGATGGGCAGCACGCACACCTTGATCGCGTGAAACTTGACGCGCCGCCATCGATTGTTCCTCCGGTCATTGCCGGCGTCGGCGGACCCGTGTCACTCAAGTTGGCGGGTAGGGTCGCTGACGGACTTGTGCTCGCTGAAGGGACAGGACCAACGGCGTTGCGAGCGTCGTTGGCCGTTGCTGCACCGTCACCCGAAGCCGGATTCAGCACGACGGTGTTCAGCCCCATGTTGATTCATGAAGATGCATCGCTCGCCCGACGTTTGATCGCCCCGTTCATTTCAACAATCGTCACCGGCGGAGGCGCAGCTATTCGCTATGCACCCTTTTATGACGACTTGGTTGCCTTGCACACAGCGAAAGGCGTGGACGGCGTGGCCAACATGCCGGTTGACTGGTGGATAGAACTCGGCGCGATCGGCACGATGGACGATGCCGTTGCACATGTTGAAGCGCTCACCGCTGCCGGGGCACAACGGATAGCGCTGTTCCCGGCGCCGGACGAAGATATTGCCCGCGCTGAACTTCACACCATTGGAAAACTCAACCAACTGGTCAACTAGCGCTTCGCTGCTCCGCAGGGGCAATGGACTGACGAGCCTGACGCTTCACGGCTTTTCGAGCTGGCCGCACAGGAGCTGCAGCCGCAGCAATCAATACCCTGGCTGTTGCACTGAGGTAGCGCGCGTGATGCGCTTCGGGGCTATAGACCTTGGCCGCTGTCCACGCACCGTCGATGAGCAACATCAAACCGGCAGCTAACGCATCGGGGTCTGTGACCTTTGCTTTTTGAGCAATCCTCGTGAGGCGACTCATCACCTCGTTCTTGTGTTGGATGGCAACAGCATGGGCCACATGTGTTGACTCCGGAAACTCGCCGCTGGCAGAGGTAAACGAACATCCCCGACACCCGGGGCTGGCTGCTACGTCGCCGATGCCATCCATGATGACTTGCAACTGTGTAAGTGGATCGGTGGTGCTGGCTTCCATCTGATCCCACCACCCCAAGAACTGCTCGTTCGCGGTTGAGAGATAGGCCGCCACCAGATCGTCTTTGTTGGCGAAGTTGTTGTACAGACTCATCTTGGCGACGCCTGATTCGCGAATGATCGTGTCGATACCAATTGCACGGAATCCGTGTTCGTAAAAGAGTCGACCCGCAGTCTCCAGAATGCGGTCGCGGGCCGTTCCCGAAGTTCCCAAGGTTCCCGTTGTTTCAGGCATGCGTGCAGTATAGACAGATCGGTCTAAGAAATGCTAGACAGACCTGTCTAGCTATGCGAAGATGACGCCGCGAGCAAATGCTCAACCACACGCTTGAAGGAGCACCACATGAAGATCGGCATTCTTGGAACCGGAACCGTTGCACAAAGCCTGGCCGCTGCACTGATCAGCCAACAGCACGAGGTTGTCCTCGGAACACGAGATGTCGCCAAAACGGCAGTGAACACCGAACTGAACGGGTACGGCATGCCCGGTTATGCCACATGGGCTGCCGAGAATCCTGCTGCCACCTTGGCCACGTTCCATGACGCCGCAGCGCACGGCGAACTGCTGATTCTGGCAACAAACGGTGAGCATGCGTTGACCGCACTAGCCGCCGCAGGTACTGAGCAGTTGGGCACCAAGATACTGATCGACGTTACCAACCCACTCGACTTCTCCAAGGGAATGCCGCCAACCCTCTTCGTCTCCAACGACGACAGTCTGGGCGAACAGATCCAGCGCGAATATCCGAATGTTCGTGTGGTGAAGTCACTCAACACGATGAACAACCAGATCATGTTAAACCCCGCCTCGCTCGGGGCAGCTGATCACACGGTGTTTGTGAGCGGCAACGACGAAGCAGCAAAGGCCGAAGTCACAGCGCTGCTAACTCAGTTCGGTTGGACTGACATCCTTGATCTCGGGGACATCAGTACCGCTCGAGGCACCGAAGGAATTCTTCCACTCTGGCTTCGCCTGTGGGGATCACTTGGTACGCCCGCATATCAGTTCAAGGTCGTGCGATAGCAGCAACCTGACTCGGATGTTGATCTGTGACGAGGAGGTCCATAAGCAGGCCGTCGGACCAGGTGCCGTCGGCTCGACGCTCGTAGGCTCGCATGATTCCGACAGGTTTGAATCCAACCCTTGTGTAGCAGGCGATGGGTGCGGTGTTCTCCACTGAGGGATCGATAACCAGTCGATGGTGATGTTTCTGTTCAAAGAGATACTTCACCATCGTAGAAATGGCATCACTGGCAATTCCTTGGCGGTGAAATGCCGGGTCCACAAACAGATCGATGGATGCGTGCCGATAGTCAGGGTCGTCCTCTTCTCCGAACTGAATCATCCCAACCACAGTTCCGTTGGGTAGTTCGATCGCAAACTGGTGAAGATCATCAGCAGCCATATCGTCATCGAACTCTCGGCCTAGATCATTGCCCCGCCACCACCTCGCGACAGCGTCGAGTTGACGGATCTCGATGATCCGGTCTCGATCGGACGCCACGATGGGCCGCAGTCGCACCAAACGGCCGTTCAAACTCGACAGGTGCATAGCTCAGTTTGACCGATCTCAGACTTTTGAGGCGCGCCCTTCCCAGTAGGGGGCGCGCAATTCACGTTTTAAGATCTTCCCGCTGCC
>JANMEI010000499.1:0-7501 GCA_031376865.1 Acidimicrobiia bacterium
CAACTCCGAGGCGGGATCGGTCTTGGGTGGGGTTGAGGCGACGAGTGCGGACGCTGGCACCGCTGGTCACACCACCGCGGGCAGTTCCGACCGCTGCGGTTGAGAGCGTCGTGGTAACGGTAGCGCCCGACGTTTGACGCATCGAGCGTGCAATTGATCCGGTGACCGCAGTTGATCCAGGCGAGGTGCCGAGCCCTCCGCCGACGGTTCCGGTCGCAATCGATGCTGGGTTTGCCGATGCAGCGTTTGTCGACGTTGGCTGCGATGACGATGCGCTACTTGGGGCCATGCCGCACGTATCGCAGTAGCCGCTATCGATAGAGCCGCTACAACCCGGCTGTGTACAGCGAACGTTGGCTGGACTCATTGGGGAACCTCACTAGCTGGACGAGCTCGACTGACAGTGGCGTTGGAACTCATATGTGAACTAACCGTTGTTTGATAGGTAGATACAGCTTTTCGAGCTGCAACTAAATCTGTTGGTGCACTCCACAGCAACAAGCGTGCCGTGTCGTAAGCAGCACTCACTTGGGGTAACTCGCCAATCCTGCCCGCCATGGCTTTCGCTCGAAACGCGTCGACTACCTGACGGAGTTCGTTGCGTTCGGCGAGCATTGCGCTGTGGGTGGTGATCACGTGTTGTAGTGATGCTTCGGCGCGGACGAGCTTGGTGGCACGTTCGTGCAGCAAGGCTCGTTGAGCTGGCCAAGGAATGTCGATCAGCGCGGGGGGGTCTGGTGCTGGGCCGAGCGCGTCAACAGACACAATGCCAAGCTTTGGTTGATTGGCGACCTTTTGGATTGACTTTTCAGCGACTGCTTTTGCCTCTGCTTCGAGGAGACGGAGGGCGGCTACTTTCGCGGCATCTTGCGGAAGGTCGGCCAGTAGTTTGCTGCGTTCGCGATCGGCAGCTTCGAGATCGGCCCGCAAGCTGGCTGCTTGAGTTGACAATTGCCCAAGCGCTGACGGGTCTGATGTGGCATCGAGTGTGCGAGCCCGTTCAACGAGCTGACTGTGCAGCGCGACGCTCATCGAAAGCGACTTCACAAAAGGTGCCGCTGCAGCCAGGTTGGCTACGATTTCGGCATTGGCCGCAAGTGTGCCCTCGTGGGTGTTGATTGCTCCTTGTGTGGAGTCAATCAGTGCACTGACGATTTGCAACGCCTCGTCGAGATTGGCGGCGAGCAGTGATTGATCTGAAGCAAGAAGTGGACCTCGAAGTGGTTCAAGTCGTTTCTCAGGAAAAGCCGATTGGGTCCCAACCGCTTCGCTAATTCTCTTGTCGGCCGCTTGCCACACGACGAATGCCAAGGTGTGATCTTGCTGACTTGACGTTGGAAGAGTGCTGAGTACTGCGTCAAGGTCAAGCAGTTTGGCTCCGGTTTCCGCTGACCACCGACCAACTGCCTCGAGATACATCTCAACGCGATCGATGGTTGTCGACGGCCCCGGTGGAGGCAAAAGCGGGGCAGCGGGATGATTCATGGTCGCGTGAACCGGGCCGAAGTCAACTGGCTGCTCACGCGGCCGGAAGCGCTCGGCTGTTGTCGGCAATAGGGGTGCCCGATGGCAGGTTGTTTTGGGTCAGCAACTTCTCCATGCCACCGTCGGCGAGTAGCTTGTCGAGCATTGCATTGGCAACCTGAACTAAGTCGGTGTCTTTTGCATTAAAACCCATGCCGTAGGGCTCGGCCGAAAGAAACTCGCCGATGACCTTCACGTACGGATCTTGGCGGGCCATCCCCTTAACCACCGTGTCGTCAGACAGAACCGCATCGGTCTTGCCCTGTTGCATCAACACCAGGCATTGCGTGATGTCATCGACCTCGACAGGCTGAAGTTGCTGTGCAGCAAATTCTTTCGACGAAAGATTTTCAACGCTTGTGCCACCGGCGGGAACGCAGACCCGAGATTTTTTGGGGAGGCCGAAAATGTCGGTAGCGGGCGAGTCGAGTTTGACCAGTAGCTGCTGTCCAGCGGTGTAGTACTCGCTTGAAAACGCGATGCGATTCCAACGTTTGCAGTTAATCGTCATGGTGTGGGCGACCACATCGATTTGGCCGGCTTCGAGCAGTGGAAGGCGGTTTGCGTAGGTGATAACGCGGAGCTGTAAGCGCTGATCGACGTTGTCGCCGGGGAAAATCGTTTGTGTAAGCGCACGTACTAAGTCGATGTCCAGTCCTTCGAGGCGACCGGTGAGCGGGTTTCGTGCCCCAAACAACAACGTGTCAGCGCTTACTCCGGCGATGAGTTTGCCGCGCTTTTTGATTCGAGCGACGGCGATATCGGGAACCGGGGCAGCGTTAGCGGGATATGAGGCTTTGACCTTCTCGCCATCGAATCCCCGGCAATCGGGGTTGTCGGCGGGGCCGGGTGGGGCGGGAGGTAAAGGTGGCACTGCGTTGGCGGTAACTACTGCAACGTCGGACGCACTCGGTCTGGCTGGTGCGGCGATCATGAATCCCAATGATGCAATCAGCCCGATGCCAATGACAACAAAAGCTTGGAGTCGTCCGGAACGGCTCTTACGACCCGGTGGGGATGCCCCCGGTGACGGTGTGCCTGAGGTCGGTGTGCCAGAAGAAAAGGTAACGGTCATTGGTACTCCCGAACGCGTTGACGGTAACCAATTCGAACCAGCGCAGCGGCGCCGAGAGCGGAGAGACCAATAATCCATTGAGCAAGAAAGAGGAAATGGTTCTTCAACGGGGGTCGCTCCGGAATGGCCGCGAGTTGGTCACTCAGACGGGCATCGAGCGCTGCAAACCGCGGATTCGAGGTGTCGGTGTTGTTCTCGGGCAGTACCAGTTTCTTTGCTTCATCCCAGTTGCCACCATCGTCGAGTTCTCGCACACGTTGGTGGGCAACCACATACGCCCTGGCTTCGGCATACTCCTGGCGTGATTGACGTTCGTTAAAGTCCGCCATGTTTTGACGCCACTGCTGTTCGTAGCTTTGCCCACTGCCACGAGCAATCAAGGTGAGCGATTCGTTGGCTTTTGCGTTGTAGAGCGCCACCCGAGACTGTGTGACTAGGTCACGATCTCGAAAATCACCCGTGACAAAGTTGGTGACATCTCCGAGTGCGGAGCGAGTGAGGGTGGTAGCCATCAGCGTGGCAACAAATGCCAGCCCAAGTCCAGCGACGACCGGCAGGTTGAGTGTGCGCTGGGTGCGCCGGCTCAATCCGAGTAGTCCAAGAATGATCGGCACCGCTGCGAAAAGAATGAACCAAACCGGGGGATACACGCCAAGAATGAAGCCGTCTGTGCTGCTGAGCAACTCGGCGCGCGCCTGATTGCCAACCCGATCAAGTGGATCGAGGATATCGGTACGCATCAAGTTGGACGCCGTTTTTTGATAGGTGGCCCCAACCGGAAACCCTTGGCGATTATTGGCCTGGGCGGAGGTGACATCGGCTTGGTAATCGTTGATTGACTTGATGGCCCAGCCAGCCCTCCGTTGGTCGGGCTCCTTTTCTAGATTGGCGTTAGCAAGTTCTTGACCACCGGGCCCTCGGTAGATCACCGCAAGGCTGGCGTTTGCTTCGCGAATGTCCTTGGCGAACTCGGCCAGCGCTGCATCAGATTGCAGGCCACCGTTGAGGAACCCAGATGTGGCGAGTGAGTCGGCCCGTGTGAGCCGGATGCTGGTTTCTTGGACCCGTGACACCTGGTCGGCGGCCCGCCGAGCGTTAGTCGCCGACCCCCGGAGGAGAGCCAGTGTGGCGATACTCGCCAGTGCCCATATCACCAGCAGCACAGCCAACGTGTTGGATTGCGCCGTGAGCCGCGCGGGCGTATCTCGGAACTTTTTTCTCGTTTGCTGGCCTGAGGGGCTTACTCGCCCGCCACCTGACCATACGTTACTCACCTGCGCTACCCACCGTCTGCGTCACAGTCGCCGACACTATCCCAGCGGGGCGGAATCTGAAACCGCGACCTGTTTCTCTGAACCCGGGCTGATCAGTAAGAACCCAGATTGCTCAGTCGTGCACGCCAAACTGGGAGTATGGCAACCCGCCGCGTTCAACGCCGATCGCATGACGACTCTGATGGCCAACGTCCCGGAGCCGCTTTTGTTGACGTCGTGAGTGCGTTGATCATTGTGTTTGGCGCCGTGACGATGTTGACCCGGCTGATTGGATGGCGTGGGTCCCAGTACGCCGTGCTGATGCATGCTGCTCTGCCGTTGACGCTGCTCCCCGTGTGGTTTGCGTTGGCGTTGACTGCGTGGCGGGGTCAACCGATTCGATTTGTGCTCTCGGCGCTGCTCTGTGTGACGTACGGGTTTTCGGTGTATCCGGCCCTTGCTGGGTACACCGCGCCGGACTTTGCCGTCGGGCCGCGGGTGCCTGATCGACAGCTACGGATATTTGCATCGAACGTGTACATCGACAACAACAAAGACATCGGTCCCGCGATCTTGTCGACGAGCCCCGATGTGATGGTGCTGTCCGAATTTTCCAAACCCATCGAAGCGAAACTCAAGCGCGCTGGTGTCTTCAATGGGTTTGGCTACGTTGCCGACAACGGCGGTGAGGGCGTCGGAAGGACCCTGATTTATTCAAGGCTCCCGTTTGCCGCCGCGCCCAGAGTCATCAATATTCCTGGTGACCCGGTCCCTGGCGCTGCCTTGATTGTGGCTGAGGTGCAATTGGCTGATGGCACCGCGGTCAGGGTGATCGGGGCGCACCCCTATCCGCTGACGGTAAAAGGCGCCGATCTTGCCTTCACGGCGACGGTGCGCGCCTTGCAAGACGAAGTGCGCCGCGCTCGAGCCGAGCAAACGCTGATGGGCGGAACCCCCGTCGTGATCGCCGGGGACTTGAACGGGACCCGCTGGTTGCCCTCCACTGGCCAGTTGTTTGACAACGGCCTCACCAGCACGCACGAAGCAATGGGATACGGATTGTCCACGTCGTGGCCGAAGGGTTTGAAGATCCCTCGTTTTATGCGCCTTGATCATGCGTTCTTTAGCGGGCCGATTGCTCCACTGTCGGTGGCTGATGTGGTGGTGCCCGGTAGCGATCATCAGGGATTTGTTGCTGAGTATGTGGTGGCACCTCGCCCTGCGGCGGTTGCTACGCCTGGTCCGGCGGCCACACCGGCAACACCGGCAGAGCCGGTTCAGTAGGAGCCGGTTGAGTAGGAGCCGGTTCAATAACGGCTACAACTAGTTGTAGCTCGGATTGCTTGGGAAGCGCGCATATGGTTCGCCGTTGCGCTTCAACACTTGCTCCCACAGATCGATCGGCAAAGAAGTGAAACTGTCGCCCGGTACGGAATCGGCGACATACCAGCCGCTTTGTTCTAACTCGGCGTCGAGCTGCATGGGTGCCCACCCGGAATAGCCAGCGAATAGACGAACGCGTTCGATGTTGGCGTCGGGCGCTGGCTGGGAGAGGTCAACCACGGAGATGGTGGTTGACTCTGCATCGAGATCATCGGTATCGGGTTTGGTGAGGCCGAGCGCAATTACCGAGGAGGTTTCGCACGGGCCACCAATGAAGATTGATTCCGGTGGTGCGACTAACGCCGACCAAGCAGGCCCGACCAGATCGGTGATGTCGACACCTCGGCTCGAGGATTCGTCGTTGAGGACCAGCCCGAAGGCCCCATCAATCGAATGCAGCAAGATCAACACAACGGCATGGGCGAAATTGGGGTCGTCCATCCATGGCGGGCTGACCAACAGTCGCCCAGCCAATGATCGATGTGAGTGCACGTCAGCCACCCCAAGACACTAGAGAATGGATCAACCGAGCGGAACCCCTTCGCTGCTCCGCAGGGGCAATGGTCCGTTGGGCTGGTTCTTCGCTGCTCCGCAGGGGCAATGGTCCTTTTGTGTGGGGAACTATTAACCTGTGGCGGTGACCGACCTTCTTTCAACCGATTTACCTGCGCTGGAGCTGTCAACCACGGTCTGGGATCTTCGCCCCCTGGTGAGCGACAGCTCCGAAGACCTGCCCCCGTTTGACGATGAGGCGGGTCCGGCGGTGAGCCTTGGTCGGTTGTTGGAGCTGGCCGATCGGTTGGCCGGTGAGACAGAGCACTGGCGTGGTCGAATTGCCGAAGCCGATGCTTCCCAGCTGGCGGAGTTGATGACCCTGGCGGCGCGGGTTCACGATTTGGTTGGCCGGGCTGGTTCGTTTGCAGCCATGGACGCCACCACCGATTCCAACGACGAAGCCAAGGGCGCGTTGATGGTCCGTATGAATGAACGGGCAACCGACATCAGCAATCGACTTCGATTTGTTGATTTGGAGTGGGCCGAGGTAACTGACGAACACGCTTCTCCTTTGCTGGTCGATCCGAAGTTGGCGTTTTGTGCGCATTACCTCGAGACCCTTCGTGCGGCTCGTCCATATTTGCTGAGCGAATCCGAAGAACGATTGCTGGCCGAGAAAGCAGTCACTGGCTCGGCGGCGTGGACGCGTTTGTATGACGAACAGTTGGGTTCGTTGATGGTTGATCTCGGTGATGGGCCGGTGCCATACGAGATGGTGTTTCCGGCATTGATGGGTGCTGATCGGACGAAGCGCAAGGAAGCAGCCGAGGCATTTACTGAAGCGCTGGCTCCTGGCCTTCGTACGCGTGCGTACATTTACAACACGTTGATGGCTGATAAGGCGCACGAAGACAAGTTGCGGGGCTATCCAACGTGGGTCAGTTCTCGCAATCTTGGCAATCAGGCGTCCGATGCTTCAGTAAGCGCACTCATTGAAGCGGTATCCAACCGATTCGACATCGCTCGCCGTTGGTATGCCACCAAAGCGCAGGTGCTGGGGTTGGAGCGGTTGGCGGACTACGACCGGTTTGCCCCACTCGGTGTTTCTGCCGATGCGTCGATTGAGTGGTCTGATGCTGCGCATGAGGTGATTGGTGCGTTTTCGTCGTTCTCGCCCACGATGGCGGGGCACGCGGCTGCATTCTTTCGAGATCAGCGGGTGCATGCGCCAATTGGTGATGGCAAGCGCGGCGGTGCGTACTGTTCGCCCAATGTGCCATCGACGCATGGGCATGTGTTTGTCAACTACACCGGTACCCGAAACGACGTGTTGACGTTGGCGCACGAGCTTGGCCATGGTGTGCATTTTGAGTTATCACGTCCGCAAGGGATTTACCACCACAGTGTCCCGTTGACGGTGGCAGAGACGGCGTCGGTGTTTGCCGAAGAAGTGACGTTCGGGCGTTTGCTTGAGGTAACGAAGGATCCTACGGAGCGGTTGTCGTTGTTGGCCGAACATGTGCAAGGTCATATCGCAACGGTGTTTCGTCAGGTAGCGATGTGGAAGTTTGAAGATAAGTGCCACACGTCGCGACGGACCGATGGTGAGTTAAGCCTCGACACGTTCAATGAACACTGGGCCGGGTCCCAAACCGAGTTGTTGGGTGACACCGTCGAGATCACCGAGGGGTATCGCACCTGGTGGAGTTATGTTCCGCATTTCATTCATACGCCCGGATATGTCTATGCGTATGCGTTTGGGCAATTGTTG
>JANMEI010000563.1:0-4673 GCA_031376865.1 Acidimicrobiia bacterium
ACCTTGGTGCTGAGAATGATCTCAGAACGGTTGACGTCCTTGAGCGCTGCGCCGAGACGCTGCTCCGCAAGCCCAAGCCCATATTGAGGTGCCGTATCGAAGAATCGAATGCCGGCATCCAATGCACACTTCAACGCAGCCCTGGCGCCTTCGTCGGTGACCGACGTGAACAGGTTGCCCAGCGGCGCGGTCCCATAACCAATGCGAGGCAGAAGCGGTGTTTTGGTCATTGCCATACCGAGCCGCTTGGATACGTAAGCGCACTAATGGATTCGGGAAACATCTCGGCCGAGAACCCGGCACGCTCGGGAACCAGATACCGACCTGACCGCAAGCGTGGTGGATCAATAAAGTGTTCATGCAGATGCCCAGCGAACTCTGTGGTGCGATCATCCAGCGAACCAGACACGCAGACGTAGTCGATCATGGACAGGTGCTGCACGTACTCGCATAGTCCAATGCCGCCAGCGTGCGGACACACGGGCACGCCGGCCGCGGCGCACAGCAGCATCACGAGAATGTTCTCGTTGAGGCCACCCAAGCGACAGGCATCAATTTGGGCATAGTCAATGGCTCCGGCTTGCAACAGCTGCTTAAAGATGACACGGTTTTGTGCGTGTTCGCCCGTCGCAACTTTGATGGGCGCAATCGCTTTCCTGATAGTTGCATGGCCAAGGATGTCATCGGGGCTGGTTGGTTCTTCGATCCAACGAAGATTGAACTGTTGCAACGATCCCATCCACGTGATGGCTTGGCCCACATCCCAAACTTGGTTGGCGTCGGCCATCAGTTGCACGAGGTCACCCAGTTCTTCACGCATCACTTCGCAGCGACGAACATCTGACGCGACGTCAATGCCAACCTTGGTTTTGAATGATGTCCACCCTTCGTTCAGCGAACTTTTACACAGGTCCCGCACCTGCGCTTCGGGATACCCGAGCCATCCCGCTGATGTTATGTAGGCAGGGTATCCGTCTCGTTCAAGCTCAGCGATACGTAGCGGCTTGGTTGCCGCCAGAGAGGTCAACATATCGAGAGCTTGTACCTCGTCAACCAGATCTCGCACATAGCGAAAGTCAAGGCAACTGATGAGGTGCGCAGGCTCCAGGTCTGCGACCAACTTCCATACCGGCTTGCCTTCAACCTTCGCCCACAAATCCCACACCGCGTTCACCAATGCAGCGGTTGCGAGATGGATCACTCCTTTCTCGGGACCCAACCATCGCAACTGCGAGTGATTGACCAGCGACCGCCACCAATCCCCCATCGCCGAGGTGATGTCGTCCAAGTTTCGCCCGACGAGCGACGCGCCCAACATCTCGATTGCCGCGCAACACAAATCATTCCCCTGCCCAATGGTGAAGGTGAGGCCATGCCCGCAGTGTTCACCATCGGTCGCGATCACGACATATGCAGCGGAGTAGTCGGGATCAACATGAACGGCGTCAGAACCAGCCATCGTGCGAGACGTTGGTGCTCGGAGATCGTGAGTAGTGACCGAGGTGATTCGTGGCATCGCTTCATGCTAGACCCGTGGTCATGACGCAACGAGTGGTGCTGGTCACCGGTGCAGCCGGGGGAATCGGGTCGGCCATTGTCGAGCGATTTCGCCATGACGGTGAGGCGGTTGTTGGCCTTGACCTTGCCGGCAGCGATCACGATATGGATCTCACCAATCCCGTGTCCGTGTCCGAGGTTGTAGCTCGCATCATCGCCGAACACGGACGCATCGATGTGCTGTGCAACAACGCCGGCATCGCTGCTGTTGGCGACATCGTCGATGCAACGCTTGACCAGTGGATGTCTACTTTTGCTGTCAACGTGTTTGGCCTGGCCACGATGAGCAAGGCGGTGCTACCTCATATGCGTGCAGTCAAGTCGGGGGTCATCGTCAATACCTGTTCCGTCGCTGCGTCAGTGGGGCTGGTGCAACGGGCTGTGTATTCGGCGTCAAAGGGTGCCGTGCTGGCATTGACCAAAGCTATGGCCGCTGACGAAGTTGCGAACGGTGTTCGGGTGAATTGTGTTTCACCTGGCACGGTGTGGTCACCGTGGGTTGAACGAGTGGTGTCCACGACGGTTGATCCGGTGGCCACGGTCGATGCAATGCGTCGTCGGCAACCGATGGGCCGCATGGTGTCGGTTTCCGAGGTGGCCGATGCAGTTGCTTACCTCGCCGCACCATCGACGTTTACGACGGGCTCCGACTTTCTGCTGGACGGTGGGATCACCGGCGTTCGCATCGTCGGTTCCTGAGCTTGATTGCGATGGCCCTTCGCATTGCGCTCGTTGGTGGACCGATGTACGACCACATCGAGGCTGCGTTTGCACCGGGTGAGGTGGAAATCGTGGTGAAGGGAGATCACCCCACGCTGAACCGGACCGTTGCCGAGTTATTGTCCGCTGGAGTACGGATTGATGTGCTCGCAACGCACTCAAAGTACGTGCCGTCGCAGATTCAGTGGTTACTTCCCCTAGACGATCCGGACGGCATCAGCATCGACACAGGCGCGCTGGCGCCAGGTGCAGTTGAGTTGTGTCGCTTCGAACAACGCCAGTGGTGTGTGCCTCGGCTGATCGATGTCCGATTGTTGTGGTCTCGAGCCGACCGAGTACCTACACCACCAACCACGTGGGACGAGCTGGAGCGGTCGTCACATGTGCTCGGATTCACGGGCTGCCAATCGGGTGCATTTGGGATGTTCTTCGAATTAATCACCGGAGCCGGTGGTGTGTTGTTTGATGATCGACTCCAACCAACGATGGATACCAAAATTGCGGTCGATGCTCTTGCGCTCATGAAGCGGCTCGGGCAACGCGCACCTCGGGAGCTGCCTGATTGGCACTACAACGATGTGTCTGCTGCGCTGCTTGACGGTCGGGTTGATCTAGCTGCTGCATGGCCTGGTGGTTGGTCGGCCATTCAGGCGTCAACGCTGCCACTTGTCCCATCGCGCTACCCAGCAGGGTCGCGCCGGAGCGTCAGCTACTCGGGTTGCCACGCGTGGGCGATCCCGAAGACCTGCGGTGATGTCTCGGGAGCCACAGCACTGATAGAACGGCTCTGCAGCACCGAGGTGCAGGCACTGGATGCATCTGCTGGATCCATGTGTGCGCATATCAATGCGCTTCAGGTTGTTACGCCAGTGAACGAAGTAGACAGCCTTCGATTGCAGATCACCCGCGAAACGATCTCGTCGATGATGATTACTTACCCACCGCTTCGTTTGTTCCCCCTCATTGAAGATGCAGGCGCACAGCTCGTCAGCGCGGTCCTGCGCGGTGAGGTCACCCCCGGCGAAGCAGCGATGAGGATGCAGCGTGAGGCACATCACGTGCTCAACTCATGAATGCCACCCGCGAAGAGTTGGTGTTCCAACTTCGATCCGGCTGCGATCGGCTTCGACATCTAGTAGGCAACGCCCTTGGTGCGAAACGTATGACCTCATGACAGACTGGCAACGTGATTGAGGGAGTCGTCCAAAAGCGGTACCGAATGTTGGTTGGCTTTCTGATGGCAATCGCCGTGGCCACCCCGGGTGTTCTGAGTGTGGTTGATTCCCGTCAATGGGGTGTTGTGGTTGCTCGGGCTGCTTACGGGATCGCCTTTATCTGGTGGAACCGGCCCGCGGCAACTTTTTGGTGCACCACGATTCTGATTCTGGTGAGCGAACTCACCCTCAGCGCGTTCGGGTACTCGTCCGGGGAGTGGGCGTTCATTCCGCTCATGGGTGCAGCGTTTGTTGTTGGCCTACGAGGCAACCGCCACCGGCAACTTGTCGGCGTGGCCAGTTTTATCGGTGTCGTTGCTTTTGCGGTGGCCATCAATGTGTTGACAGCAACACCCGATCGTCGCGTCGGATTAAGCCCCGTCGTCACTATTGGACTCATCGGTGTGAGCTGGTTGATTGGTCGAGAAACTCAGCGAGTCCGGCTGCAAGTTGAGTTTGCCGAAGGTTCACTGAAGCAGGCGACTTTTGACTTCCACGAACGTGAGCAAAACGCGGTGGCAGCCGAACGATTGCGGATCGCACACGATGTCCACGATCTTGCTTCGCATAGCCTTTCGGCGCTGGTGATCAGGACCGAACTGGCGCACCTCAGAGTGGGTGCCGCCGATCAGCAACTGGCGAATGAGATCCGCTCCATCGGCGATGACGGTCGGCGTGCGATGGACGAACTGCGTGCCATGCTCAAAGTGGTTCACCCACCTCAGCTGGGCACCGATCCGTCCGGCCACAATTCATCGGGTGTCAGCCTTCATGATACTTTCCGTACGGAAGTCGATACGCCCGGTCGAAGCAATTCCGTTTCGATGACGTTGTCCGAAGAGTTTCTGTGCGTCCCATCCGACGTAGCTGATGCTGCACAGCGGTTTGTACGCGAGGCGCTCATGAATGCCAATCGATATGCACCTTTAACACCCGTTAAAGTTTCAGCGCATCGATTAGATGGTTCGATCGTGGTGACCGTCAGCAATGGCCCACCTGATGAAGTAACTAGTGGGTTGGTGCCAACGGCGCCTCAGGGCAACCCGCTCGGTAGCGGGCTTGGACTTGCGCTCACCCGCGAACGGCTGGCGCGTTGCGGAGGAGCATTAACGGCGAGCCCAACTTCAGATGGTGGCTTCACGGCGATCGCTACGCTCCCGTGGCGCCAGTGACCACGTCAGC
>JANMEI010000573.1:0-1264 GCA_031376865.1 Acidimicrobiia bacterium
CGCCGACAACAACAGCTACGAGCAGTGGCTGGAGGAAGGCTCTAAAGATGCGCCGCAACGGGCCAATGCAATCTGGAAGAAACGTCTAGCTGCTTACGAACCACCCACGCTCGATTCTGCTGTTGACGAGGCACTGATCGAGTACGTAGCTCGTCGCAAAGAAGAACTACCAAACGAAATCGGCTGAGCACAGAAACATCAAGCATCGTGAAACTTCTCTACGAACTCATCCCGTTAAAGTCAGTTGAACAGGCCATCTTGGACCTGCCTCCGCAGTCAGACGTCAGCGTCACCTGTTCGCCGGTTAAAGGTATCGGCGCCACGTTGGAACTTTCGGCCCGAGTGGCTGGATTGGGTCATCATGTGATTCCGCATATTGCGGCCCGGATGGTTGAAGGACCGCAGCATGCGGCTCAGATAGCGTCCAGCCTCAAAGCAAGCAACATTGCTGAGTTGTTTGTAGTGGCCGGAGACCAAGATCCGCCGCTCGGTCCCTACAGCGACGGGGCGTCGTTTTTACGTGAGTTCTTGAATCACGATCACGGGTTAACCACGATTGGCTCAACCGCATACCCCGATGGCCATGCGTTGATTGCCCCCGAGTTGATTCGCAACGCGTCACTGGACAAGCAGCAACTTGTCCTTTCGGCTGGTTTGCAGAGTTTCGTCAGTACGCAGATGTGTTTCGATGCAAAGCGAATCGTGTCGTGGCTCGAAGCAGAACGAGCAGCGGGTCTTTCAGTGCCGGTGCACCTGGGGCTTCCTGGTGCGGTTGATCGAACAAAGCTGATCACGCTTGGGGCACGGCTGGGTATCGGAGCATCGATGCGGTTCTTAACTAAAAACCGCAAGAGCATTACGAAGCTGTTGTCGGCAAGCAGTTACGATCCCGCTGAACTGGTCGACCCGCTCTCATCGCATTTCGACCGGTTGAATATCTCGGCCCTGCACTTGTTTACGTTCAACGAGGTCGCTTCGACTGCGAAATGGGCTGACAGTCGGGACTGGGCGTCGCTGAGTCCCGCCGTGTAGGGCTGCTTGGCCTACGATATGTAGGTGAAGTCGAAAGATCATGTCGTCCGTCTTGCCCGCCTCGAAGCAGAGTTTCGAAACCTTCCCGATTCGGATTTTCAAGCGTTGGTGGACAAGTTGCCTGAAGAGGCGCTGTCTGCCTTGGTCTCTCGATCAGGTGGTGAAGACGGTGTCGACATCACCGGCTTATGTGACGCTATGCGTCGAGCCCGCATGAAGGGGCTGCCTGATC
>JANMEI010000582.1:0-4704 GCA_031376865.1 Acidimicrobiia bacterium
CGAGCGACGTTGCCAAGGTGCCGACTAAAGGTATCGGGTGAACCACCGCGAACGAACACCGCCGTTGTTGGTGCCTCTGGGTCCAACAATTGCATGGTGGCAGAAGAAACCAGTGCGTCGTCAGCAAACAGGTGAGAGATATCTCGGTAGTCATCGATGACCCGTAATCTCACTTTCCCGGCGGCGGCACTGACCGTGATGGTGTCACCCACCTTTAATTGTGCTGCTTGAAGGCGGCCGCGCGAGAGTGCCATCTCGCCAAGAGCAGGAGCGGTCGTGAGCCCCTCCAACTTGAGAAACGTGGATGGATTGTCCAGACCGGTGACGGCGATGTCGATGGGTCCGTTGTAATCCATCTCGTCTTCGCTGTCCGGGTCCACAAGATCTGTTGACTTCATGGAAGTCGTGAGCGGCTCCACTAAGCGGACTGTCGATTGAGTGGCTCCTTCCGCTGCGACGACGCCAGGGGCCCCTGAAGTCAGTTTGGCAACATCTGCGGGTAGCGCACTCGTCAATCCTTTGCGGCCACTCGACACAACCAAATCCGCCAGCAGTGTTTGCTGTCCCGACTCGTTGTATCTGGCGACTGCGCCAAACACAATCAACATTGTGGTGGCGCACATACAGACCGAGATCATTAACGACGAGGCTGCCGAAGAGATGCGACGAGGGTTCCGCATAATGGTTGCTCGTGCCAGGCGACCGGACTCTCCAGTTAGGGCCTGTCCGATTTGACCGATGGCACCACCTACTGGGCCCACGAAGAACGGGGCAAGGATTCCAATTGCGCTCACGACCAAAATTGCCCCCAAGGCGACCATCATCGCTGTGACTAACGTTCTTTCAACGCCAACCAAACTTTTGTCAGCTCGAATGGCGAAGATCGGACCAAAGAACATCGACGACGACAGCGCAACAATAACTGCCCAGATAATCCGTTTCCGTTTGCCCGGGGTGGCCTCAGTAGTTGAGGAACGAAGTGCATCGATCGCTGCCACATTCGATGCTCGTTTCGCAGCACGGCCAGCTGCTATTTGCGTTGTCACGATCCCGGCAAGCAGCGCAGCGCCAATGTTCACGACCCCAAAGGGCATCGCAACAGCAGAAACATCAAAGCCGTCCTTGGCCAAGATTCGAGTAAACGCTTCTGCGACGACAAAAGCCAAACCCATACCGCCCACTGATCCAACAACGGCGAGTGCAAGAGCTTCTAAACGCACCAGTCGTTTAATTTGTTGTGGCTTGGCGCCAATGGCAGCCAAAAGAGCAAGCTGGCGACCGCGTTGCCGCACCAAAGTACCGAAGGTGTTGGCGACCACAAACAAACCAACCACTACCGACATCAGGCCCATCACGGAGAGGCCGCCTGCCAAACTTGCCGATGCCGCTTGCACCGAGGATAGTTCTGCATCTCTTGCTTTGGTGGCTGACTGAACCCTGAAGTCTGCCCCCAACGCTTGTTGTAGTTCACTGACGAGTTGCCGCTGATCGACACCAGGTTTTGTATCAACGAAGATTCTGCCCCAGCTGTCGTTTGCTAAGCGCGCGATCATTTGTACCGTAGCGGGATCTCCCAGCACTAGATCACCCGAGATTGCCGCGCCACTTCCTTCGACCGTGACGATGCCAACTATTGCTACCTTCTTGGTTTCGTTCGTCAGCAGCAGTGAGGTGAAGTCGCCAATCTGTAAGCCGCCTTGCTCAGCAAGTTGCTTACCCAATACAACTTCGTCTGGTTTCGCTGGCGCTCTGCCATCAGATAATCGATAGGAACTGAGCTTGGGATCCGCTATCCACGGGCGAAGCGAAGTAACTGCGCCGCCCACACCCTGAACGGGTTCTCCGGAGGCGCCGAGAATTGCGGTTTCGATGGCCACGTCACCGACGGCTCGTTCAACGCCCGTGATCCTCTGTACTTTGGATAGCGAAATGGTCGTACGTGGTGTAGCGGCGTCCTCTTCGTTGTTGGTTTGACTGCTCACGAGAATGTCAGCCGCCCGATACTCGACAGCACTGGTTCCCGTAAGGGCCCGTTGCGCCCGTTGCACAAATTGCAGTGTCCCGCTCATGAGACCAACCGAGAGCGCTATGGCGATGGCAGTGGCAATGAGACGCAGCCAGTTCTGCGCGAACGTGCGCCGGGCGATCAGCCACATCACACACGCTCCAAGAGTTGCATGGACTGATTGATGTTTGCGATCGTGGGCTGGTTCAGTTGATGCACAATTTGGCCGTCCGCCAGGATGATCACATGATCTGTTACTGATGCGGCGCGTGGATCGTGGGTCACCATCACGACGGTCTGGCCGTAGCTATCCACAGCAGTACGAAGAAACTGCAACACTTCTTTGCTGGCTTTGGAATCCAAGTTGCCAGTCGGTTCGTCGGCGAACACCACGGTAGGTCGGGTCAGCAGCGCTCGTGCAACCGCCACTCGTTGTTGTTGCCCACCGGACAATTCACCTGGCCGATGATCTAGCCGTTCCGCTAAACCAAGTGCACCTACTAACAAGGCAAACCATTGCTTGTCGATTTTGTGACCGGAGAGTCGAGCGGTCAGTTCGATGTTCTCTTTGGCGGTCAGCATCGGCAACAGGTTGAATGCTTGAAAGATGAAACCTAGTTTTTCGCCCCGTAGTTCGGTTAGCTTCGTGCGGTTCAAGGTGGTGATATCGACCGAGCCAATATGTACGGAGCCGGATGTGGGGACATCAAGCCCGGCCAAGCAGTGCATCAAGGTGGACTTGCCCGATCCAGATGGCCCCATGATGGCCGTGAATTGTCCGGATGGGAAGGCCATTGTCACCCCGTTGAGGGCAACTACTTCGTTGTCGCCTTCGCCGTATCGTTTGACCAGTTGGTGAGCTTGTGCTGCTGGCTGGAGCGCTACTGATGTTGTCATGCCAAGCAGTGTGTGGGGAGGAAGGTTCTGGGTGACCAAGCTCAGGAGTGGTTCCGGCTCATCCTTGCGAGGGAATTGCGCAGCGGGTCAGGCATCAGCTGCCACCGAACACCGTGATGCTGATGGGTGCAATCGCTCCTTGGACATTTCCAAGGACCATCATCATCATGAGGACGCCAAGGGAGACCGCGAAAAGCTCCGCAGCTACTAACCGCCCTCTGTTCGTTGTCAATTGGGTGTCAGGGCGAGAACTGCGCATCAGGACACGCCACAACTTTCCGATCACCAGCACAAGAACGACCAAGAGCAGGCTGCAAACGATTGCTTTAGGAAGTTGCCAATCCAGGCGGTCGTCAATCTTTTGCTGGACAATCGTTGGTATTGGTCCCTCGTCGGAGTTGATCCAACCAATGACTGCCGTGTCGACCGCCGTGGTGTTTGGTGTTGGGTGTGCAGCAGAAAGCATGAAGCCAGGTAGTGGGTTGGTAACAGTAAGTGCATTTACCGTTACCACCAAACCCATAAAGAGTCCAACGACGGTGCTGAGCACCCCGAACGCAAAGTGAATGCGTTTCTCGAACCCCCATTTGCGGGTCTCCACTCTTGGGATCCTCCTGAATCGCATCCACAGAACGATGCTCACCAGCACAAGGCCGATGGTCATAATGCCTCCAACGGCAACAACCACACCATGGGCTTTGATGTAGTCGCCGATGAGCGTTTTCATCGCGTGGTTTGATTTCCACGTGGCTTCGTGTTGCTTGATCGTGTCCTGCAGTTCTTCATTGAGAAGAATCGGAAACTTGAGTGTCGAGATTGCTAGCGGCGGCGGTGACATTCCATCAAGTGTGCGGAGCATCGCTGGTGACGTCGCCAACCGCAGGAGTGAATCTCACTCATTCCTACGAGCGAGCAAAGATGACAGACTGTGACACCTGGGTGGTCGGTTAGGACTGCTAGTTGGCGCTGGAGCCTTTCCAGAGGTTGATGTCTGCGTCTTTCGCAAAGGTGTCGATCTCGGCCAGTTCCGCTAGGGACAGTTCGGTGTTGCTCAGTGCGGCAATGTTGTCTTCCAACTGCTTCACACTGCTTGCACCGATCACCAACGATGTCATGCGGGGATCTCGCAGCGCCCACACCAAGGCAAGTTGAGCCAAGGACTGGCCACGTTTCGTCGCGATGGCATTGAGTCCACGCACCAGCGCAAGGCGTTGCTCGGTGATGGCCGTTGCGTTCAGCGCACCGCCCGTAGCGACACGTGAATCGTCTGGCACGCCATCGAGATACCGATCGGTCAAGAGTCCCTGGGCGAGCGGCGAGAACGCAATGCAACCGACCCCAACCTCTTCCAACGTGTTCAGCAAGCCGTCATCCTCGATCCATCGGTTGATCATCGAATACGACGGTTGATGAATGAGCAGCGGAATCTTCAACTCGGTGAGAAGGCGAGCGGCCTCGCGACTGCGCACCGAGTTGTACGACGAGATGCCCACATAGAGGGCTTTGCCCTGCTGCACCGCACTGGCCAGTGCACCTACGGTTTCTTCAAGTGGCGTGTCTCGGTCGACACGGTGTGAATAGAAGATGTCGACGTACTCCAATCCCATTCGCTTGAGTGACTGATCGAGCGATGCCAACAAGTACTTGCGTGACCCGTTGTTGCCATAAGGGCCGGGCCACATGTCATAGCCCGCCTTGGTTGAGATGATCAACTCGTCGCGATACGCAGCGAAGTCTGCCGAGAGGATCCTTCCGAAGTTGGACTCGGCCGCTCCGTATGGCGGGCCGTAGTTGTTGGCCAG
>JANMEI010000597.1:0-1711 GCA_031376865.1 Acidimicrobiia bacterium
GCGGCGCCCTGTCGATCGGTGTTGGTGCACCCGGGGAACTGAGTCGCCTTGGAGACAGCTGGAGGGAGGCGCAAGAAACGTTGGTTCTTCGCTCGGTTGCGGTGTCGTCGCGTCGGGTTGCCCGTTTTGAGGAACTTGGGCTTCTGCATCTTTTGGCCCAGATACCGAAAGACGAAGTTGATAAGTTTACGGACTACCGGCTGGTGGCGATGTTGGCTGATCATGGCAGCAGCCCAAATGACTTGGAGTTGCTTGACGCGTTCTGTGATGGGGGTTCGCTTCGAGAAACGGCCAAAACGACGTTCCTTCACTTCACTACGGTGAGATATCGGCTCGCCAGAATAGAGGAAGCGATCGGGCTCGACCTCAGCAACACGTCAGATCTGTTCCGCGCTCATGTCGCAGTGAAGCTTGTTCAGGTACATCGCGCTCGTGTTCTCGACGAGTGGACGCAGCGATGACCGAACTCCAACCGAACTACACCGCAGAGGTCGTCACTCCCGACGGTGCCCGTCTCGCGACGGACGTCTATCTTCCTGATCGGCTCCAGTCAGTGTCGCGGTTTGGCGCTGTGCTCGTTCGGTTGCCGTACGGACGACGTGGACCGGTTGCCACCTTGCCTTCGGTGGCGGATTTTGTCACCTCACGTGGGTGGGCGTTTGTCACCCAAGATGTGCGCGGCAAGTTCGACTCGTCCGGTCAACGAATCGCGTTTGTTCACGAGATTGCTGACAGTCACACCACGTTGGATTGGCTATGTGCCCAGGCCTGGAGCGACGGACGAGTCATTGCGGCTGGCGATTCGTATTACGGCTACACCGCCTGGGCTGCGGTTGCCAGCGGCCATCCTTCAGTTCGCGGGGTAATGGCCCGGGTGACGTCTCCCACCATCAGTACACATTGGATGTATCAACAGGGAATTTTCAGACTAGGAAACATGGCTGAATGGGCTGCCTCAACATGGATGGGCAACGAGTGGGACGATGTCCAGCTCAATTGGAAAACTCAACCGGCGAACGAGATTGTTGCAGCAGCTTTCGGAGGCATCGACAGCCCCGATCTCACCGGATGGGCTACTCACACCGAAACGAACAACTGGTGGAAGAGTCGAGATATTGCACTTCACTCGCTCCGTACCCCCATCGTGGCGGTTCACGCTGGCGGATGGTGGGATCTGCTTCGACGTGGGCAACTCGAAACGTGGCGGTCATTGCGGATGACACAATCGTCTGTACACCTACTGCATATGGACGCGGTTGACCACGTTCTTGACCCGGCAGTTGTTCCCGGAACCCCGATTGTTGATGTGATGGCTGACCCCCACCTACGCGCTGCGAGGCTGCCGTCAGAGGTACAGCCCCTTCTTGATGTCATAGATCTCGTCGATGCAGGTGGGCCCGATGCTCCTCACCGACCTCCTGCTGCAACATGGAAAACAGCTTTTGGGGACTGGCATCATTCAGAAGACTGGCCACCCAGCGAGCACAGCACGCTGACATTTCATCTGGGTGATGCTTCACTGGCAACGTCGACTCCCGAAGGTGGAACACTCACCCGTTCGGTGCCATCGCACGGAACTGTCACGTGGACCCACGACCCCAATAACCCGGTACCCACGGTGGAGCACGACCTCTGGCGGCCATTGATGTCTGAGGCTGATCATCGCTCTAACCACGAGCGCGACGACGTGGCGACCTTTACGTCGTCGGCC
>JANMEI010000600.1:0-1970 GCA_031376865.1 Acidimicrobiia bacterium
AGACGCACCGCTCAGGTTGACTGCAACACGGTTGCCGGGCCCGATGGTCTTTTCTTTGTTGCCGTGCGTTTGAATGCCACGTACACGTACTAGCTTGTTGCCACTTGGTCCGAGTGCTAACAACTCATCGTCGACTGCCAACGTGCCACCAGTCAGGGTTCCGGTAACGACCGTGCCGGATCCTTTGGCCGCAAACACTCGGTCGATCCACAGCCGTGGACGGTTTCGATCAACTGCCGGTGGAGTGACGTGCAGCAGGTTGTCTAACGCCTCGCGCAACTCATGAATCCCCACACCGTTAGGCGCATCGACCGGCACGATTGGAGCACCTTCCAAGAACGTTCCAGCCACATGCTCTTCGATATCCATGATTGCCAGCTCGCGCCAATCACGATCAACCAACCCCACCTTCGTGAGTGCAACGATTCCGTGCTTAATGCCCAATAGATCAAGTATCCGCAGATGTTCTTCGCTTTGCGGTTTCCATCCTTCAGTAGCCGCAACCACGAACATGCAGGCATCGACCGCACCGACACCCGCCAGCATGTTCTTCAAGAATCGAACGTGACCGGGCACATCGACAAACGAGATTTCCGCACCGCTCGGCAGCGTTGCATGTCCGAACCCAAGGTCGATGGTTAGGCCGCGTTGCTTTTCTTCCTGCCATCGATCGGGATCGGTACCCGTAAGGGTCAGAATGAGAGTGGATTTGCCATGATCCACATGTCCGGCGGTTGCGACGATATGCATACGTATCGAGCTACTTTGAAGCCATCAACGAAGCAAGACGCTCAATGATCAGTTGATCGTCGTTCGGATCAACCGTCCGCAAATCCAATAACGTGTTGTCGCCCTGTGTTCGCGCAATCACAGGTGGGCGCCCGTCTCGCAGTACCCGAAGATGGTTTCCCACAATCAGCACCCCGTGCGAGGGAATTTCGGCATCGGGCAAGGTGCCACCTCCTGGAACTGACATACAGGGGACCGAGCGCAGTGAACCACCAACGGTCGAAGCAATATGGTCTGCACGCGTACGAAGCTGATCGACAGTTCGACATGCCATTTCCCAAAAGGGCAAGTCACGGGCTCGACGATCCATATACGCGGCGCACACCGCTTGCAATTCGGCCAAGACTGAACCGCCGGGGCGTAGAGCGCGGGCCAATGGGTGGCGTGCGCATTGCTCAACCAGATCAGCCCGACCAGCGATGACGCCGGCTTGCGGACCACCCAACAATTTGTCCCCTGAGAACACGATCAGATCGGCACCAGCTTCAAGCGTTTGACGGTTGGCCGGCTCCTCGGCCAGCCACGGTAGAGATGGCACTTTGCCGGAGGCATCGGCCAGCCACGGCATCCTGGCGTCGAGCAACCCTGATCCGGTATCAACGACCACCGGCACCCGTCGTGGCGTGGCCACCGCAGCCAATTGGGCCACTGAGGTCGTCTCGGTGAACCCGCTGATCCGATAGTTGGACCGATGGACTGACAAGACCATGCCCACGTCGGCAGAACCGCTGGACAGCACCCGTTCGTAGTCAGCGGCACGGGTGCGGTTAGTGGTGCCAACCTCAACGAGTCGGGCCCCCTGCGAACTGAGAACATCGGGGATTCGAAACGCCCCGCCAATCTCGACGAGTTCGCCACGACTGACGGCCACCCCTCGACCACGTGCCAGCGCCGCTATGACCAGCATCAATGCTGCTGCGCAATTGTTGACCACTAACGCAGACTCGGCACCGCTGAGCGTGGCCAGCTGGGCCGCAGCATGATTGCGGCGAGAGCCTCGCTGCCCGTTCTCGAGGTCGAACTCCAACGAGGAGTATCGGACAGGGCCCGCCAAACTCTGGCCAACCACCCGCGGGGCCCGACCCAAGTTGGTGTGTAAGAGGGTGCCGGTGGCGTTGATGACCGGTTGCAGCATCCGTCGTTGGGCACGCAACGCCGCCTGATTGGCTCGATCGGCGCAG
>JANMEI010000700.1:0-3961 GCA_031376865.1 Acidimicrobiia bacterium
GACACTCCTAGCTGAACAGGCGGGTGGGCGAAACAAACCCTTGGGTGGAGCAATTGCCACCACGTTGATCGTGACCATGTTGTGTCTGGCACTGCTCGGCTCAGCCGTACAACGCCGGGTGACGCAACGGGTGGCTCGGTAATGGTTCGTCGTCATCGACCATTGTCCCTTGCGATGTTGGGGTTTGTCGTGTTGATTCTCTACGCGCCATTAGTTCGCGTTGTCGTCAACGCCGTCAATCAGGACGAACTTGGCATCGGTTGGGACGGGTTCACGGGACGCTGGTTTGCGGATGCCTGGGGCAACGAACTGTTGCGATCGTCGGTAGGTCAAAGTGCACTTTTGTCACTGTTGGCATCGCTCGGAAGCGTGGTGGTCGGCACTGCTGCGGTGTTGTCGATGCGAGCAAGTACCGCTCGCCATGCGTTGGCCACGAAGCTGCTCTCCGTGTCGCGAGTTGCGACTCCCGAGATCATCATGGCCACGGGACTGCTGGTCACACTTCCGTTAATGAGACTGCGCCTTGGGTTGACGGCCATGATCATTGGCCACGTCGCTTACCTCACTGCGTTTGTGGTGTTGTTGGTGGGGTCGCGTGCAGCCAAGTTGGACGTTCGGCTTGAAGAGGCCGCCGCTGACCTGGGTGCCTCGCCGTTTCGAGTGCTGATGCGAGTAGTGATGCCACAGTTGAGTTCGGCCATTGCAGCATCAACACTGATGGCCGCGGCCTTTTCGTTCGATGACGTTGCCATTTCGCGATCCATGGCATCACCCACAACGCAGACGCTCCCACTCGTTTTGGTGTCGATGATTCAACGATCTCCGACTCCGCAAATCGATGCTGTAGCAACCATGCTCATCGTGGCAGGAGCCGTTCTGTTTGGCCTGGCGGTGTTCGTTGGGCGAGGTATCGACGCGGTGCGACCCGCTTAGCGCTCCAGTGATGTTCGGGTTATGTAGTTCCCGATCTGGTGAGTGGGAAGGTCGATCATGCCTAGCCGATGCAGGTCAAGTAGTCCATGCATGGTCCCCCAGGTTTGCATCACGCGTAGAACCGAGACCCGAGTGGAGTCTTGCGGCCAATCTGCCGCGAAGACTTTTGCTGCATGATCCCTCACTTCGGTCAGGGCCTTCGTCGCGAGTGGCGTGCGCTGGGCTGCAGACTCGATGACGCAACGATACAGGTGAGGCTCAGCCAATGCTTCGTGTACATACCGATTTACTAATTGAGTTGCGGTATCGTTTCCCTGGGTGGTGCTATCCCCGACGAGCAATTGGCCCAACCACTGAGCTGCAACTTCATCGACGAGTGCATCGATTGATTCATAGTGACGATACAGCGCAGCATGGGTGACACCTAACGAAGTAGCCATCGATCGCATGGTGAGGGCGCCTCGACCATTAGCGGCTATCGCCACCTTTGCCGAGTTCAGGGCGGCGGCGTGAAGGTCACCATGGTGATACTTCGTCGACACGGCTTTAGTGTTGGAGTCGGTGTTGGTCACTCCGTTGACTTGTTTCGCTGGACGACCCATGTTGCTCCAAAGGTTGCCACAGTGCGATCTGACGAGTCGACAACGTTGACGTGCACCATAAAGTCGACTCGACCGCGCTCGGCGAGCATCTTCCTCACAGGGCCCGCCCCTCCCTCGAGTGTTGCGATGGCTCGCAGGGATCCTTTCGCGGGGCGCGCGTAGGATATGTTTGCGTCGCTGACGACAGGACGAATATCGGCAAGGACTGCGGCGAATGCGCCTGCCATTGCTGCACCGCTCGCGGTTTCGGCAAGGGTGAAGAGCGCTCCGGCATGAACCGACCGCACATGGTTCAGCGCATGGGGAAGTTCAGGCAGCACCGCTGTGGCAGCACCGTCGTCAATCGACACGAGTTCGACTCCAGCGTGCGAGGCGAATGGCACCGCCGAACCCATGCCGGCCAGTACGAGGGAAAAGAGTTCGGTGGTCGGTTCAGCGATGTTGGAGATCGTCATGTAACCGACGGTAACATATCGCCCGATTTTGAGATCGCAGCACTCTTCAAATCATTTGTTCGTTTCTACCCGCAACGCTGAGGTTTGGTGGGTGTTGGATTTCTGGCGTGATCATCGGTTTGATCCGGTTGATGTTGTTGGGTGGACAGTTACACGCTGCATCGAAAGTCGTGGATCAACATCCCGACGCATTACACAAACTCGCCTCCGGTGAGCTATCGGTCTTGGTAAGTCTGCTGATGAGTTCAAGAAACATGTTGCTATGAACGACGGCTCGCTGACGCAAAAGTCGAGTTCATGCATGGAGCGAGAACAACCGGGAAACCATCGGTCATCGTCTGATCGACGCCGAAACATGTCGGGGTAGTCAAGGCCATCACCAACACGAACACGAAACCGGCCAACCGCAGCCCCCAAACACACCTCCCCAAACACGACTTCCCCCGACTTCCCACCTCGATCCTTGACAACCAAAAAGTGCGAGCCGAAAACGGGGAAACGGTTGCGCTGGATCCACAGAATCCAAGCGCAACCTCTTCACGAACTGGTCTGAGTCGGCAAAGTTGCCGTTTCTGAGCACATATCCCCACGGCGCGACTACGGTGCCACACAGCGACGAGTGAGGCGCTCGTCACACCGAAAGACGGGGTAGTCACAGTGAACCGAATGCGTTTTGGCACCTTCATGGCGCCGTTCCACCCAGCAGGAGAAAACCCAACCCTGCTGCTGGATGGAGATATGGAACTTGTCCAACACCTTGATCGACTGGGCTACGACGAAGCCTGGATTGGCGAGCACCATTCAGCCGGTAGCGAAACCATCTCGTCCCCCGAGATCTTCATCGCCGCCGTCGCCCAGCACACCCATCACATCAAACTGGGAACCGGCGTCATCTCAGCCAGCTATCACAACCCGTTGTGGGTGGCCGAGCGGGCCGTGCAACTGGATCATATGACCCGTGGTCGGTTCATATTGGGCCTCGGCCCCGGCGCATTGCCGAGCGACGCAAAGATGATCGGGCTCGACATGCCGACAACTCGCGAGTTGCTCGAAGATGCGATAGCGGTGATTACCCAACTCCTTCGTACCGAAGACCCTGTGACGTTCAAGAACAGCCGCTGGGACCTACAAGATGCGCGCTTACATTTGCGGCCATACACACCGGGAGGCCCCGAGATTGCCGTCGCTGCGGTTGCATCACCAGCTGGTCCACGTTTAGCCGGAAGGTATGGTCACGGACTCATTTCCATTGGTGCGACAACAGCCGCCGGTTTCGATGTCCTCGGATTGCACTGGGATGTGATGGAAGAGCGCGCTGCGCATTTTGGCGCGCAGGTTGATCGAAATGCTTGGCGACTGGTGGGCATGATGCATCTCGCTGAGACCAAAGAGCAGGCGTACAAAGATGTCGAGCACGGCATGTTGGATTGGTTCGACTATTTCCAACAGACCGCAGCTTTCCCACAGATGGCTGTCGGCGACGGCACCACAATTCGTGAGTGCATTGACTTCGTCAACGAATCAGGGCTTGGAACTGTCGGCACGCCCGATATGGCTGTCGAACAAATCGAACGATTGTGGAAGCAATCGAACGGGGGGTTCGGTGCCTACCTGCAGTTGGCCCACGACTGGGCTGCACCCGCTGCACGTTTGCGCAACTACGAATTGTTCGCTCGCCACGTCGCACCGAAATTCCAAGGCCAGTATCACTCGACCATCGACGCGAAGGTTCGTGCCCGCAACGCCCGGCCTGAACTCGCGGCGAGCAACATGGCCGCGGTCGAAGCCGTTACCGCCAAATACGCAGCCGAACTCGCCGAAAAGAAGTAACTGCGACAAGCTCGTTGGTCACAGATTTGTTCGTTGGCGTCAGATTTTGATTTTTCTCAGCCAACGAGCAAATCCCGAGCCAACGAACCCAACTCGTCAACGATCAACTCGCATTGCATGTGCAGCACAGGCGTGGTGTCA
>JANMEI010000748.1:0-1327 GCA_031376865.1 Acidimicrobiia bacterium
CGTCGGGCAATCGGATCAGCCTCGGCGGTCATAGAACCGAGGCTAGGAGACGAAGTGGGGGTGTGGTGTCTGTCACTTTTGCTTGTGCGGATTTTCACGAACGGCTGAAGGGGCGCGAGACTATCGGTCTTATGTCTCTCAATGTCGCTGTTTGCGTGAAGCAAATCCCAGATCCCGCAACCCCCGGTTCCTTGAACGCTGCCGATCACTCACTTGTTCGTGAAGGCAAATTGATCCTCGATGACTCCGATGCATACGGTGTCGAGATGGCGCTGCGGCTGGTTGAAGCAGCGGGTGGAGGCGAAGTGACCTTGGTTTCGATGGCGCCTAACTCCGAGCAGAGCGGTCTGCGAACTGGCCTTGCCATGGGCGCCCACAAAGCGATTCTGGTCAGTGATCCGCTGCTCAAGGGCAGCGACGCTCTCGGTACGGCCAAGGTTTTGGCTGCTGCGATCAAGCGGGTCAATCCCGATTTGGTAATCGCCGCTACCGAGTCATCTGACGGGTACACCGGCACCACGCCGGTGCAGATCGCTGAGTTGCTTGGTTTCCCGAGTGTGACGTTTGCGAAGAAGGTCACTATCTCTGACGGCACCGTTGCGGTTGAACGACAAACAGAAGCTGGCTACGACGACGTCACCTCGCCGCTCCCCGCATTGGTTTCAGTTACCGCAGGTGTGGTTGAGGTTCGTTACCCATCGTTTAAGGGCATCATGGCCGCCAAAGGCAAACCGCTCGAAGAGTTGAAGGTCGCCGATCTTGGCATCGACGCCGCTTCCATTGGTTGGGCGGGCTCCGGGCAAAAGGTTGTGTCGGTTGTTGACGCAGATGCTCGTCAGGCTGGCGAAGTTATTGAAGACGACGGCGAGTCGCATGGCAAGATCGTCGCCTTTCTCGAAAACCTGAAAGTGATCTGAGGCCAGACTGTGACAATCAACAGCATTTGGGTGTTCGGCCAAATATCGAATGGCACTCCGACATCCGGCACCCTCGAATTGATTACAAAAGCGAAATCATTGTCTTCCCAAGTCTCCGCATTCATCGGCGCCGATGCTTCGGCCGTGGCCGAAACTCTTGGGCAATACGGTGCAAGCAAGGTGTACGCCACAGGCGAATTAGCGGGAAAATTGCCCGGTGTGGCGGTAAGTTCGGCGATGAAATCGGTCATAGCCCTGGGGGTGTAGAACGCTCCCAGGTCCTTGCGCTCGACCAGGCTCAGCCGATGGCTCGACGAGGCCGTCACCGCCAGCGCTCCTCGAAAATCCGGGCCATCGAAGACGCAAAAGATTCAAACCGGAGCGGACCTGCCGGATCGGGCCGGTCGGCG
>JANMEI010000806.1:0-4591 GCA_031376865.1 Acidimicrobiia bacterium
GCGTTGTTGGACACCTTGGATGTTTCGCTGATCGCGGCAGTCGTTGTCGATGGCCATGTGTACATCGATAACGACTTCACCCTCGGTCTCGGTGGCCGGTTGTACGAAACCCTGCGGTGCAATGTTCCGGTCATCGGCGTCGCCAAAACCGCATTTCGGGGTAACGAACAACTCACTATCGATGTGCTTCGCGGAAATGCTACAAGGCCACTTTTTGTCAGTGCAATTGGAATCGATTCAGCTGAAGCGGCACGAAATGTGTCTTCGATGGCCGGTCCGTATCGGATCCCTACCTTGCTGTCACAACTGGATCGCGAAACCAAAACTTGGTGAGCGGCCAAGCTCGGACTGTCAATAGTCCATACGGGCTGGGTTTGCACCACCTGCAAACCCAGCCCTCTGGGCCAAGGCAATCCGAACTCGAGGGGGCCGCTCTCGGATTGTGGTCTGACATCACGATACGCACCGAACATTTCTGCTCCGTGTCGCGGACCTTGCGGGAACCTCAACAAAACAAGCGCCATCGTTGTTGTGCGGATTGTATAAGTTTTTACAGCAATTCGTGACCTTCCGTTCATCCTCGTTTTGTAACGTTTTGTGATGTGATGAACACTCGACTCTCGTCTGTCGATCAAATCCTTGAGCTCTTCTTCCTCGGCTCGTCGTTGGGCACCAATGCGCTCGACCACGACAACTTGGATGGCGATCGAGTTGACCTGGTCGAGCATGGACTGCAATGCGCTGAGCTCCTTACGGAGTGGTATCCGGAAGATCTTGAATTGCAAGTTGCTGGGCTGCTCCACGACCTCGGCCACCATCTTGCGTTGACGGGTTCATCAGAACACCGAGAACACGACGAAGTACTGCATGCCGAGCGCGGAGCGATGTTGGTTGGCGGAGTGCTCGGTCAACGAGTTGGGCAACTCATTCTGCTTCACGTTCCCGCAAAACGCTTTTTGATCACCTACGACGAAGACTATGGGGCTGGGCTGTCGCCCATAAGCGTACGTACATTAGATATGCAGGGTGGTCCAATGCTGATTGACGAAGCGGCTCCTTATCGGGCTCTGCCCAATTGGACAGCTGCCCTGGCATTACGACGTGCCGATGATCTTGCCAAAGTGCCCGACCATCCGACCCGGGCACTTTCCGAATGGATCTCCTCGATGCGACTCCTCGCAGCACGTGAGCGGTTGGCAATATGAATCCGTCGCTCCAGCTGACTCACGAACCCGCACCAATGAGCGAGTTCGCCTTTGAGTCGATAGTCAACGCACGAGATCTCAGTGCCGTTGATACTTCTCGAATCCGGTCCGGAGTGGTGATGCGATCGGCCGTCCCGACCTTCGCGACAAGCAGCGACCGAAGCCAACTTCAACGGTCTGGCGTTACTGCGGTGATCGATCTCCGAAGCTCAGAAGAATGCGAAGCACTACCAAGCCTGACGGGCCTTACACGCGCAACATCTCACCATCTTCCGCTAGTCAAGGGCCCGTGGGACTATTCGTCGCTTGACAATGGTGAGCCCGTCGCAGAGTTCCTCGCTCGGCAATATTTCGAGATGCTCTCCAACGCAGGTGATCAAATCCGCGAGGCGCTGAACGTCGTCACCAACAACAGCGGTGCAACACTGATTCATTGCACCGCCGGAAAAGACAGGACCGGAGTGCTGGTGGCGCTGCTCGGAGTTATTGCTGGGGCGTCGGTGTCGCAAATTGTGCGCGACTACGAACGAAGCTCGGCCTCGATGTCGGCGTTGGTTGACCTCCTTCGATCCCGCTCATTAACCAGCGAATCAACCAGCGAATCAACCAGCGAATCCCCCGTGCCTCCGATTGAGTTTGCCAATGCTGCGCGCCAAGCACTTCTGTTTGCTGCTCCGGCGACGGCGCTTGAAGCCGCTCTCGCAAAAGTGTTCCCGAGCCCGCATCGATACTTCGACGAAATTGGCTACAGCCGATCTGGTCGTCGAGATCTCCAAGCCAAACTGATCACGGCAACGAACCACACCTCAATCGCACGCTTGATTCCTCACACCTGAACCTGGAGCCCTGACAGCGCGCTGGTACTGTGCCTCGTGCTTGTTCAGCGAACCCTCGATGTCAACTGGGAAGACGTCTTTTCCCGAATCACCCACGGACACGCGCCGCCCGCCAAACAATCACTCGAGGCAAGCGTCGAAGAAGGTCAAGAGTTTGCTGAATCAGGAATCACCAACAGCGGTGGTGACGTGCTCGATTTGGGGTGTGGCAATGGTCGGCAACTCATTGGTTTGCTCGACCAACAACTCAACAGTTACACCGGCCTCGATCCGGTTCAAGAGAGCATCGACTTCTGCAACCGCGAACTTGCAGCTCGAATCGACGGCTGTACGTTCGTGTTTTTGGACGTGTTCAACGATTTCTACAACCCCGTAGGAGCCATGAGACCCGAGCAGGTAGAGCTGCCGTTCGCCGATGCCAGCTTTGACTGTGTCCTCACCGGCTCCGTGTTTACCCATCTCGCCACCCTCGAAATCAGTACGCGGCACCTGACCGAAATAGCTCGAGTGCTCAAACCCGGCGGTCGGCTGTTCTCGTCGTGGTTCCGAAATCCACCCAACGTGCTTTCGGATGATTCGCAGCGGACTGTCTTCCCCGAAGGCGACATCCTCAACATTCTCACCAAGGACTTCCACATCTATCGCTCCCGAGGCGGATTTATGGGTGAGTTTCACGATCAGTGGTGTCTGTTCTCCGTCAAGAAGTAACGGACGAAGATCGCTTTCAGCGTCGGGAGCGATATGACACAGCGGTCGTGGCGGTCGAATAGTTGGCTGATTTTGCGAGGTCTTTGGTCGGCCCTCCAAGAGTCGCCTAGTCTGGGCGAATGTCTGTAGACGTTGCTGCTCCGCCAGCTGCTGACGCGCTCTTGCAGCGCCTCCTCGACAACCTCCTCGCCGACCTCGGCGATTCGGTGATCGAGTCCACCACCCAACGACGCGACATCTATATGCGCGTGTCACCCGAATCGTGGGTGCAGGCAGCCAAAGCAGCGAAGCGCCTGGGCTTCAACTACTTCTCGTTTCTGTCTGGCATGGACTGGATGCAGAGCACCCTACAAACCACCCGTTACGAAAATGTATGGGGCAGCGTAGAAGAAGCAACCGACGAGGCAGTCGAAGAAACAGCCGAACCCGCAGTCGAGGCAGCTGTCGAGGCAGCAGTCGAGGAAGCCGGCTACCGAACCGGGCTGGCCGGCGGCAACACCCGCTTTCAGGTCATGCTCCGGGTCACCTCCACCACAGAAAACCGCAGCCTGGTGCTCAAAGCCGACCTCGACGAGACCAACCCAACCGTTGCATCCATCGCATCTGTCTACGGCGGTGCCAACTGGCACGAGCGTGAAACCTGGGAGATGTTCGGCTTCTGGTTCGATGGCCACCCCAAGTTGATTCACATCTACCTACCCGGATCATTTGAGGGGTACCCACTGCGGAAAGACTTCGCCCTGCTCGCCCGCGAAGTAAAGCCATGGCCCGGCCTCACCAACGTCGAACCGATTGCCGGCGAAGCCGAAGAAGAAACCGCCACAGAAACTGCCGGGGCCTGATCATGACCGCAACCATGCCAACTCTTCCCAATCTGCCTGGCAATGGCGTCGAGACCTCGTTCTCACCCAACAGCCCAGACCAAATCAAGCAGGCCGCCTACATCGCTGGCCAAGCGGCCGACATGCGGGTCAACGTCGAACTCGAGACCGGCGGCATGACCGTCAACCTCGGCCCGCAGCACCCTGCCACCCACGGAACCCTTCGCATCGTGGCCAAACTCGATGGCGAACAGGTCATTAGCTGCGATCCGGTTATGGGCTACATGCATCGGGGCTACGAAAAACTGACCGAAGTCCGCACCTATCCCCAGATCACCACGCTGATCAACCGAATCGACTGGCTCGGCAGTTTTGCCAACGAGGTCCCATTCATCTCCGCCGCTGAAGAGCTGATGGGCATCGAGGCACCACCTCGTGCGCAGTGGATACGAACCGCGCTGTTCGAGATGAGCCGAATCGGGCACATCATCTTGTTCCTCGGCGATCTCGGCGTGCAGCTCGGCGCCATCACCCCGGTGTTCTTTGCGTTCCGCGACCGCGAGCATGTCCTCAACCAGATCGAAGCAGCCACCGGTGGACGATTCCACCCCAACTTCAACCGCATCGGTGGGCTCAAAGACGACCTACCCAAGGGCTGGATTGCCGAATCAAAAGCTGTCATGCAGAAATGCCGAGATTTTTGCGATCTGATCGAGCAACTGTTGTTCGGGAACCTTGTTTTCCAAGAGCGCACGCGGGGCGTTGGCATCATCCCGGCCGAAAAGGCGCTCGAATACGGTATGTCGGGCGCCAACCTTCGTGGTTCGGGTGTTGATTGGGACCTTCGCCGAGACGGTGTCAGCCCGCTCGCCTGGAAGGACCTCGATTTCAAAGTATTCACCCACCCCGACGGCGATTCGTTCAGCCGCTGCTGGGTGCGTCTCCAAGAAACTCGCGAAGCCACGAAGATCGTCTATCAAATCCTTGATGGCATGCCAGCAGGGCCGATCATGGCCAAGGT
>JANMEI010000823.1:0-5186 GCA_031376865.1 Acidimicrobiia bacterium
ACCAAAGCTGGGCGTGCCCTGAAGAAGAAGGCCGTTGCGATTCCACCAAACGTCATCTGCGCGACCGCGTGTCAGGTCGATGAACTCCAAGCCCTCACTGCGCAACTGAACACGCTTCGAGCGAACCTCGCCGAGTTCACATCCACGCTCACCGCATAAGCCAACTATTCCTGCAACCCCAAATCCACCAACAACCCAAAGTTCACAACAAGAGAAAGGCCAACACTATGGCAATCGAATCAGCCGTTTACACCGCCCACGCAACATCAACTGGTGGTCGCACAGGAACAACAACATCGTCGGATAATGAAATCAACTTGACGCTCGCAACGCCCACACAGCTCGGTGGCGCAGGCGGTTCCGGCACAAATCCGGAGCAGCTGTTTGCCGCTGGCTATTCGGCCTGTTTTATCGGCGCGATGAAAGCAGTTGCGGCTCGCGACAAAATCCATCTGCCAGCAGAGGTTTCCATCAATGCCGACGTTGCGATTGGGGCCATGGTTGGCAAGCCCGGCGCGTTTGGGGTCTCCGTTGCGATGGCCATCAGTGTGCCAGGAATGGACCACGCCGCAGCTGAAGCGCTTGTAGCTGCGGCTCACGAAGTGTGCCCGTATTCCAACGCCACACGCGGCAACATCGACGTTGCATTGACGGTGGTTTGAGCCATGACGATCCCTGCCCTTGGTTACGCCCACGTTCGACTCACCGTGACCGATATTGCTCGGTCACGAAAGTTTTATGACGACGTTTTTGGTTTTCCCGTTGCTTATGAAATGCCAGCCGACGCCGATGACGCAACTCGTCAAGCGCTTTGGTTTCTCTTCGGTGGTGTCATTTATCAGGTTGGTAGCGGGCTGTTCGGTCTAAGACCCGTCGCCCCGGCCGGTGATCGTTTTGATGAGAACCGGGTTGGTCTTGACCACCTCAGTTTCTCGGTCGCTGGCGTTGATGAACTGACCGCTGCAGCCGCCACGCTTGACCAGCAAGGCGTTGCGCATTCTGGTGTCAAAAACATTGGTGCCGCATTCCTGCTGGAGTTTCGTGACCCCGACAACATCAGTCTCGAACTCTTCGCCCCAGCGTAGGAGGAACTGCTGTGACCTCTTCTCAGACATCCGGAGCGACCGATGAATGGTCGAACGCAACTTCCAAACAGATCGCGCCGGGCACCGTTGTGCACGATCACAGCCACCCGTTCGATGTGCGTGCCATTGTTACCGCTGGGGACATCACGTTAACTGTCCTCGGCGAAGCTTGCACCTACCGGTTTGGTGATGTTTTCACGATGGCTGCTGGGTGCATACACCACGAACAAATCGGCCTTGACGGTGTCGAATACCGAGTGGTCCGAACAGACCCGTCTACGGAACCGTGGCCGCCCAGCGAGTCTCCTTAACGATTCGCAAGGACCCCATGAACGTGGGCTGCCACTAGGGTCATCGCCGCTTCTTCGGTGAATTTCATTGCAAGTCCTTCGAAGTCGGCAGGTAAACGTATGAGAGTACTTCTCGTAAATAGGATCAAGTCATTCGCAACGAACACGGAAACGAGAACCAATGAACCTGGCTGTTTGGATCGAACGTCACGGACGGCTGCAACCCGACCGCCCGGCGCTGGCTGACGGCGAGCAAGTTCACGCCGATTGGCGTACGTTCGCATCGCGTGTTAGCCGTGTCGCTGGTGGCCTACGTGTGACGTTTGGGTTAGTGCCGGGTGACCGTGTGGCCATCGTAATGCGCAACCGGCCCGAGTACCTGGAGGCGTTGTTCGCAATCTGGCATGCCGGGCTCGTGGCCGTACCGGTCAATGCCCGCCTTCACCGCGACGAGATTGCCTACATCCTTGAACACAGCGGCTCGACCGTCGTTGTTACCGATCCTGAGCACGTCGAAGATGTTCAGTTGCTGGTCGGAACTGTTGCAACGCTTCGAGCAGCGGTTGTCGCCCCGGGTGACCAATGGGATACCCTCACATCATCTGCACCCATGCAAATCGTGGATCGCCAAGCAAACGATCCGGCTTGGCTCTTTTATACCAGTGGAACCACCGGTCGACCAAAGGGGGCCACGCTCACGAACCGCAACCTGATGATGGCGTCACTCAGCTACTTCGCCGACATCGACCCCGTGTATGCCCAGGACTGCATCCTTCACGCTGCACCGCTCTCGCACGGTTCGGGTCTCTACGGACTGCCGCATATCGCTCGGGGTGCGGTGAGTGTTATTCCGCATTCGGGTGGCGTTGATGCTGCGGAGATTGCTGCGCTCATTGCGCGTTGGCCTGGCATGTCCTTCTTCGCTGCGCCCACCATGATCAAGCGATTGGTGAGTGACCCGGCGATTATCTATGCAGACTTATCGAATCTGAAGACCATCATTTATGGCGGTGCGCCGATGTACCTTGCCGACCTTGAGGAAGCCTTGGCGGTGTTCGGTCCACGGTTGGCTCAGATCTACGGGCAGGGTGAAACGCCGATGACCATTACTGCGCTATCCAAAGCTGACCATGACAACATCGATCATCCCCGGTGGCGTGAACGTTTGGCGAGCGTTGGAACAGCGCGCACCGATGTGGAGGTGAGAGTGGTCGATGATGACGATGTCGAACTTCCTCTTGGCGAGATCGGAGAAATCGTGGTGCGCGGCGATGTGGTGATGCCCGGATATTGGAACCAACCCGATGCCACCGCCGAAACGCTCCGGGGCGGCTGGCTGCATACCGGCGATGTTGGCAGCTTCGACGCCGACGGCTATCTGACGTTGCGTGATCGCTCCAAAGATCTCATCATCAGCGGCGGTATGAACATCTATCCTCGCGAGGTGGAGGAAGCATTGCTTCGTCACCCTGGAGTTCGCGCCGCTGCCGTGGTTGGACGTCCCGATGCAGAGTGGGGCGAAGCCGTGGTGGCCTTCATCGTGGCTAGCGACGGTGTGGATGTGCCACTCATCGCGGACCTCGACCAGACGTGCATCGATAATATCGCCAGATTTAAGCGGCCCAAGGAGTACCGATTCGTTGATGCGTTACCAACGAATAATTACGGCAAGGTGCTGAAGCGTGAACTACGCGATCAACTGCGTGCGGAATGAGCAAACGTCGATGAAAGTAGCCCATCACTGGCTGGCGCTTAAGATAGAGGACGACATCATTTCGACTATTCGTGAGGGATACCAAAGATGACTCGAATACCGCTCGTTGACTCCAACGACCCCACTGCCGATCCAGTCGCGGTCGAGGTGCTCAAATCGGTGAGTCGGCACCGCAACAGAACGGTCGACCCCAACGTCTACCGCGCCATGGCCAACCACCCGGGCGCGCTCCGGGCGCTGGTCGACTTTGGTACCGCGGTGTATTTTGAGAACTCGCTGACACCCGCGCAGCGTGAACTGGCGTATCTGACCGCGAGCGTGACCAACGACTGCCACTATTGAATTCCTACCCATGTGCTGCTCGGTCGAGCAGCTGGACTTTCCGAAGCGCAACTTGGGCATCTTGGCGGCTCAACTCGCCCGCAGGACATCTACGACGATGCGTCTTGGGCGATTGTGGAATATGCGCAGGTGTCGACCCGGAACGAACCGATCACCAATGAACTGTACGCACGCTTACTTACGCATTTCAGTGAGAAGCAGGTCATCGAGATCTGCTTCACCATTGGATTGAGCAACACCATCAACCGGTTCCACGCAACGTTCCTTACCGAAGTCGACGAACGAACCAGCGAAGCGCTCGCACCTTCGTGTCCGCTGCGCTACCCCGAACCGAACGAGGACCCCGCATAGCTTCAGTCTTCCAGGGAGAACCGTTCGAGTCTGGTGTTGTCGGGTCGCGAAGGCCTCGTGTGGTTCTTCGGAGTCGTTGCTACCGCAACGTTGCGTGTCAACCGGAGAAGGTAATGGTAATGTGCGTGCCGACCCCGACCACGCTGGCGAGTTCGAACGTTCCGTTCATTGCTTCGGTGAGACGACGAGCAAGAACTAAGCCCAGTCCGGCACCGCCTTCGCGTCCGGCGTCGGCACCGAGACGGTCGAAGGGCACAAACAAACGGGCGAGTAGTTCGCTCGGGATTCCTGGCCCCTGATCAATGACATGAATTTTGCCCGCCTCGTCACCCGCAGCGCCGCCTGCTTCAGTGGTGATGCGAATGGTGCTGTTCGCTGGTGAAAACCGAACGGCGTTCGACATGATGTTTAGGATGACCTGTTGCAGGCGTCGGCGATCTACGTTCAACGTGATCGGCGGCCCGGAGCTCTCGACGGTCACGTTACGTCGGTCGGCTAAGGGTGCGATCAAGTCAAGTGACGCGGCGATTACTTTCTGCGCATTGAGCTCGCACATGTTGATCGGCATGGCACCGGCTTCAACCCGCGCAAGGTCAAGTACATCATCGACAATTGACAAGATGTGTGCCGATGCAAGCCCTATCCGTTCCAGCGCAAGGTGACGCTGATCGGGCGACAGATCGAGGGTTTGTAGGTTTTCCGTGAAGCCAGTGATGGCCTGCAACGGAGTTCGCAGTTCATGGCTCAGTGCGGTGACGAACTGTGACTTTGCGAGGTTGGCTCGCTCCGCCGATTGCCGGGCGATGTCGGCGGCGTGACGAGCTTCGCGTTCAATTGATGCCTGCCCGTGCTCGACTGCCAGCGACGCCAGGTGGGTGAACCGGCGCACCAGTTCTTCGTCTCGTTGATCGGGTTCGTAAGGGGTTATGTGATAGACAGCGAACGTTCCAACCACCTGTGACCGACACCGGATCGGGCTCGACCAACAAGCCCGCAAACCATGTTCAGCAGCGAGCTGGCGGAACTGGAGCCACCTCGGATCGGTGGTTACGTCTGCTGCGATTACCGGTTCACCGAAGTGAGCAGCTGTCCCACACGACCCTGCCAGCGGCCCGGGCACGAGTCCATCGATCGCCGCGGAATACGCAGCAGGTAGCGTTGGTGCCGAAGCGTGGCGGAGCGTTCCTGAGTCATCGAGCAGGAGGATCGAGCACCGACTGGCGGGCATCAATTCTTCGAGCGCGCACACCACCGAATCAAGCACCTTCGCCAACGTTGTTCCCGCGGCGATTTCCTCCATAACCGCGGTCTGGTGATCAAGCACGGCGGTTACTTCGCCGCCCGACAGTACGTTTACCCGACGCACTGTTCCCCGTTGCGGTTTAGCGCCTTCCATCGTTAACC
>JANMEI010000862.1:0-3374 GCA_031376865.1 Acidimicrobiia bacterium
CAGCGGCAGTGACACCCCGTTTGTTGTCATGGCGAGGTCAGCACCAAGGCGGGCGAGACGCTCGACTAGCACCGGCAGGTGCGCCCGGACCGTCGGCTCGCCACCCGTAAGGCGTATGCCATCGAAATCGAACCGCTGCACGCAAACCCGAGCGATGGTCTCTATTTCTTCGAAGGTGAGAATCTCTTCGCGGGGCATCCATTCCATACCTTCGGCTGGCATGCAATAGGTGCAGCGAAAATTGCACCTATCCGTAATAGATATACGGAGGTCTTTCACAGCACGGCCGAATGGATCAATGAGATCTGCCACATCACTGACCGTAGTACCTGGCGCCGCCAACTTCCACCGTGGGGGGCACCTGCTACTTCTTTTTGGTTCGCTCCACCCGCAGCACGCAGACCAGGTCGGTATCGGAAACTTCTGCGGCAGTCGACCACTTTTCAGTCTTGTCGTTCGCCACCGAAGCATTCACCTGAATCAAGGCGACCGTCTCGGTGGTGCCCTTCTTGTTCATCGCGACGTAGATGCGGTACGACGCATCAGAACCGGACTTGTTGGTCACCGAACCGTCGATAGTCCATTGGTCACCGTCAAGCTTGCACGTCTCGGTGGTGACATCGCTAGCAGCTCCCTCGAAGTCGTCAGTCGATTGCCCTGGCGCAACATCGACCTTCCCCACTGCGGGTTTCGGGGCAGCGACAGTCACATCAACCGAAGTGTCCGAGGTTCCCGTGTCGGGAATAACGACATCGCTGCCGACTGGGCTGGCCGTCGACACGGTGGTGTCAACTGACGCATCGGAAGCGGACTTTGTGGTGCTCGATGAACAACCCGCCACCAAACAGGCGGCGGCAATGACAACGACGGAAAAACACTTTTTCATCAGGTCTCCTGTTTAGTCGGTGCGACGGCGACGTCGGCTCGATGCTGTTAGTGCAGCGCCAGATGCCAGCGCGGAAAGTGCCACAAGCAACAACCCCGCAACATCTCTGCCGGTAAGGGCCAAACTTCCGCCGACGGCCAATTCTGACTTCACTGTTGAAGTGTCGAAGACCTTCGTGGCCGCAGCACCTTCGGCTTCAGCTTCCGCTGTATTGGTAATGGACCCACGGTCGATATCGGCCTTGGTCACCACATATGTCGCAGTACAGGTGACCGACTCACCAGTGGCCAACGTCCCAGTGAATCCTCGGCAATCGATCGGCGACAAACGAGCCATGGCATCGGAGATCTTCACATTGCTCAATGTCGACCCACCGGTGTTGGTCAACACAAACGTAAACGTCACAATGTCACCCACGGCCGAGAAACTTGCAGTCGACTTCTTTTCCAAACGAAGCGAACCCGCAGCGGCGAGCCGAGAACCGGGCACCACGGTTAAGGTGCCGATGGTGGTGGACGTCACAACGCTGTCACCCCGAACAAGCAGGCTGGTTGACGTTGTTGAACTTGTTGAGGTAGTTGCAACAGTGGAAGTGGTTGCCGCATTGGTGGACCACACGATGACATCGTTAGACAACACGTTTGCAGAACGAGATCCAGATGGTCCAACCCCCGATACTGAAGCGATGTTGATCAACCAACCTCGGTTGAGGTCATCTTGGGTGACCGACGCCGTTGCTGTGCACGTCATGACTTCGCCTGGGACCAGTGAGCTCTTAGGGCACAATGGGGCCGTGGTTTTCAGGTCAGCCACGATGATCGATGTCATGGTGACGTTGCCATCATTGGTGACTCGGAACGAGTAGGAGATCGAGTCCCCTACTGCTTGGAAACGAGCATTGTCAGCAGACTTAGTAATGCTCAGCGACCCCGCCTGTGAAGCCTGCACGGTGACGGTGTTGGAATTGACGGGCGCGGTCGGCGCCCCTGACGGTGGCGTTGCCACAACGGAGGCGGTGTTGACGAGTGAGCCAGAGTTGAGATCTGCCAGCGTGACAATGTGCGTCCCGGTACAGGTCGTCGAGGCACCAGGCGCCAAAGATGTAACGGGGCAGGTAACACCCGCAGTATTGGTATCGGTCACCGCAACGTTGGTCACGGACACGTTGCCAGCATTAGTCACGATGAAGGCATAGGGAACAACCTCACCAACCCGGACAATTCGCTGCTGTGTCGTTGCTTTCGCCAGCGTCAACTTGGGAAGTTGCTCGACTGGAACCGTAACCGTATTGGAATCCACCGGTGACAGCTGACTTCCGGTTGGTGGCGCCGCAACAACTGAGGCGACGTTAACAATCGAACCAGCATCAAGATCGGCCTGAGTCACGATGTGGCGGGCGGTGCAAGTGGTTGATGCACCAACGGCCAACGTACTTACTGGACAGTTAAGTGCTGTCACTTTCGGATCGATCACGCTCACCGAACTCAGCGTTACGTTGCCGTCGTTGCTGACCGTAAAACTGTAGTCAATACGTTCACCTACGGTCTTCACCGAAGTAGCTGTCGTCAGTTTAGTGATCGAGATGCGGGGCCCCTGGACAGCGTTCACCGTTTTCGTGTTCGATGCAATCGGAGCGAGCGCATCACCATTCGGTGAGGTTCCCGTCACTTCGGCGGTGTTGACCACCGAGCCGCGATCGAGGTCGGCTTGCGTGATCGCATGTTGCCCGGTGCACACAGTTGATGCAGTGGGCAGCAGCACATTGACAGGGCAACTGATCGGAGCCGCTATGGGGTCAGACACCACAATGTTATTGATGGTGACGTTGCCCGAGTTTCGCACGGCGAAGGTATACAGAATGACGTCATTCACCGTGTTGAAGTCTGCAACATCGGCATTCTTCACGATCGTGAGGTTCGGCGACTGAACAACCGGCACCGTGATGGTGTTTGTGTCCTTGGTGACAACGGGCCCAACGGGCGGCTTTGCCTTGACGTTGGCAGTGTTGACAATGGACCCAGCATCAAGGTCAGCCTGCGTGACCACATGAGTGGCGGTGCAGGTCACCGAGGTAGCAGGCGAAATCGACGTGAAGGGGCAGATTGGGGTGGACGTCATCGGGTCGGTGATCACTACGTTGGTGAGTGTGACGTTGCCGTTGTTGGTCACCTTGAACTGATACGGAATCGTGTCTCCGACAACGGCAACACCGGTGCTCGTTGACAATTTGGCGACCAAAAATGACGGTGCCTGAACAGCGCCGACGGTGATCGTATTCGAGGGGAACACCGGTGTTCGTCCGCCGACTGGTTGCGTTGCCACAACGGATGCCGTGTTGACGACAGAGCTGGTATCAAGATCGGTCTGCGTCACGCTGTGTGTACCGGTGCAGCTGGTGTTGGCACCAGGGGCAAGGCTGTTCGCCAGGCACGACAGCCCGCTGACGTTGGCGTCACTGACCGTTACTCCAGTCAGCGTCACGTTGCCG
>JANMEI010000866.1:0-2642 GCA_031376865.1 Acidimicrobiia bacterium
TACACGTCGATGCAGTTGTCACCGGGCCACGCAATGCCCATTTTGAACTTTCGCGGCAGATAGGTATCGCCGTAGAGCGGCTCGATCTCCTTTGTCGGCTTGTTTGCTTGTGCGGTGACGGCGTGTTCGCCGTTGATCCAAACGTCGTAGTAGGCGTTGGTTTGCGGACGGAACCGTTTGGCCAAACGCGTTGCGATGCCGCTTAACGCTTCCTGACGTCGATCAGCCAGCGGAGCAGGGCAGCACTGGACATTGCGATTCACGTCGCCGCACGCCGCCAGAGTGGTGACCAAGTGCTCATTGAGCAACTGAATCAGCGGGGTAAGGCCCTCTTTATTGACAAAGTGCCACTGCACGCCCTGTCGAGTAGTTACCCGCAGCGTTCCATTGGCAAGTTGGCCGGTAATGCGGTCCATCGCTAGCCATTGCGATCCAGTCAACACACCACCAGGCACCGACGCCCGAATCATGTAGATATGTTCCTTCTCAGCAGCAACACCGTCGGGCGCAGCTGCTTTCAGGGCCTTGCGTTGATCACGATTGTCTTGGGCATAGATCCCATGAAACTTCAACAGCACTTCGCTGTCGTGGCTCACCCCTCCGGTGGTGGAGTCAGCAATGTCGTTGCGCAACGAACCACGCAGATGCCGACTTTCTGCCTTGACACCTTCGGGGCCGGACGGCTTTTCAAAGGTGGTCACACTGGGGCGACGAGGCGAATCAGGCGAGTTCATCTCTCCATTCTGACATAAAACACGATATTGCCTATCGAGAAATAGGAAATGCCATCAACCATTGGCGTGCGACGATGAATAGGTGCATATCTCCGCCCGAGCCGACTACGCCGTGAGGGCTTGTATCGAGCTCGCCAAACGGCCCGACCAGCAGCTCTCAGCCGAAGCTGTGGCCATGTATGCCGACCTTCCCGGCAAATTCCTCGAGGCGATATTGGTCGATCTTCGACGTGCTGGAATCATCCGAACCCAGCGAGGACCAAAAGGCGGTTGTCTGCTGGCACGCCCCGCAGCAGCCATCACCATCGCCGAAGTTGTTCAAGCCATCGACGGTCCACTTGGCACCGTTCGAGGCGAGGCTCCCGATCAGCTCGACTACCCCGACTCGGCTGCTCCCCTACAAAAGCTCTGGATTGCACTTGCCGAAGATATCGTCGCCCGCCTTCGAGCCGTGACGCTTGCTGACTTGGCGGGCAGCACGTTGCCCTCATTCTCATGAGCCAGCTCTATCCCGTCATGCTCGACCTGCGCGGACGCCGGGTGCTGGTTGTTGGCGGCGGCGTGATTGGCTTTCGCAAAGCAGAGGGCTTGCTGGCGGCCGGGGCACTCATCACCGCCATCTCTCCGGACTTTGCTACCGAATGGGATGCTCTCGACTCGGTCACGTTCCTTCGCCGCAAGTACCAAGCAGAAGACGTCGCAGGGTTTTGGCTTGTTATCACTGCGACCAACGACCGCGCCGCCCAGCAATCGGTATTCGACGATGGCCAGCGGCTAGGCATTTGGGTGAACGCTGCAGATGATCCAGATCGCTGCGCGTTCATTCTTCCGGCCGTTCACCGAGATGGTCCCGTGATCGTGAGCGTGTCAACCAGCGGATCAGCGCCGGCACTTGCTGGTTGGTTGCGCGATCGTGCTGCCGCAGCAATGCCACCCGAGGTGGCAGGCCTCGCCAGGACCTTGCGCGCTGAACGCGATGCCCTCCACGACGCGGGACAAACGACTGAAGGGCTTGACTGGCGATCGCGGATCGAAGCGTTGACGGCAACCTCACCGGACGATGACACGGGGTTACAGCAGCAATAGTTGCTGCTCGCGCGGTAATTGCTCATCGGTCGGGGCCACCGAACGCTGAGCGGGCACGAGGTTGAGCGATGCAGCCACGTTGGATCGCAACGCCTCACGACCCTGGGATGCCTCGGCCATGCCATACACCGCAAGTGATCCGCCCAACTCGGCCGCCATGGCAGCAATACGAACTGACAATTCGCGTTGTCGCTCGGCTGGAATGTACGTGAGCGTGGCGTAAAAGGACTCAACTCGATCGGCAGCATGTGCATCGTCAGTTCGTAGACGATTCAGAAAAACAGACCGCACGGGCTCACGAAGGTACAGATATCCAGCACTGATACTGACCGCCTTCGCATCGACGGCCGCACGAACCACGTCGCGAAGCTGATCGTCCGAATCTGACAAGCCCGGGATGACCGGCGACATAAACACACCGCAAGCAATGCCAGCTTGATTCAAACGCGCGACGGCTTCCATCCGCTTCCATGGCGGCGGCGTTCCCGGCTCGGTCAGGCGCCACACCGACGCATCGAGCGAACCGATGGACATGTTTGCACGCACACCGACATGACGTTGAGCTGCTTGCAACGTAGCGATGTCACGCAAAATCAACGTGGACTTAGTAAGTACCGAGAACGACGACCCGCCCCGAGCCATCACCGGGATCAATCCCTTGGTGAGGTGGTACTTACCCTCAGCTTTTTGGTACGGGTCGGTGTTCGTGCCGAGCGCAATGGGATGCCCGGCCCATCGCCTCGGATCAAGTTCAACTGCAGCACGCTCAACCGCATTGATTTTGACCACAATTTTGCGGTCGAAATCATCCTCGACGCCGAG
>JANMEI010000289.1:0-3181 GCA_031376865.1 Acidimicrobiia bacterium
GCTGCTGCGGCAGCGGCCACAGTGGTCCCAGCGGCACTGGTTTCGGTTGCTTCGGCCGCACTGGTTTCGGGAGTTGCTTCTGCAGCAGTTGTCTCGGTGGCCTCTGCTGCACTGGTTTCAGTGGCAGCGGCGGTGTCCGTCGCCGTTGTGTCGTCGGCTTTAGTGGTTGAACTTCCGCAAGCGCTCAGCGCGAGTGCGCCGACTGCAAACAGACTGACGAGGGTTTTCGCCGTCGTAGTTGGTTTCATGTGGATCCCTTCATAGGTGGTTGTGGGTGGTAAATCTGGGAAGCGAACAGAGTCGTTATCGACTATTTGTCGGCGCGTTGTCGGTGTGCTTGCCATGGCAGCACCAGGCGCTCAAGAAGCAGCCCGGCAACATAGAACAGTAAACCGGTGAGAATCGCGGCGCAGATGTAGGCCCAAGCTTTTGGTGTTTGAGAGAGTTTCATGGCGCTCGCAACCCGCGCACCGAGCCCGTTTTGGAGGCCGCCGAAGTACTCAACCACTACGGCGGCGATCACCGACAACGAGGCGGCAACTCTGAAGCCGGATATAAAGAATCCCAGGGAGTTTGGGAACCGAACCAGGCGCAAGAACGCCGCCGGCGACGCGGCATACGAGCGCATGAGTTCTTCATGCACGGGATCTACCTGAGTCAAGCCCCGCAGCATGTTTACAAACACGGGGAAGAATGCGACGAGCCCGACGACGACCCGTCGGGCCGCATCGGAGGTGGCCCCGAACAAACTGTAGAAAACCGGACCGAGGGTAACGATGGGCATGGTGTTGAAACCTGCGGCCAGTGGTTTGATGAGGTCTCGTACAAAAGCGAAACGTTGCGCGACCATGGCAACGAGTACCGCAAACATGGTGCCCAGTACTAACCCCGTGAGCGCATTGAACCCAGTGGACTTGGCGGCGTTGAGAAACAGCGAATTCTGTTTCGGGTCAAACAAGCGCTCTTTGTCTTTCCACAACTCTTTGCCGATGGCGGATGGCGTTGGGAGCAGGAACGGCTTGATGTTTCGCCAGTTGACGAAACCCTCCCACGCCAATAGAAACAGCGCACCCCAAATCACCGGAGGGGCAACGGACCGAAATCGCTTACCGATTGTCATCAACGGTCGTCGATCCCATGAGCGCCGGTGGCGTGACCGCCGTCGTTTGCCACTCCACCTTCAATTGCCCTGAGCGCATCGCGAACTTCGGTGACTTTCTTGAAGAACTCGCTTGAATCACGCGCCTCATCGTCCCGTCGACCCAGTTCAACGTCCACGATTTGTGTTATTCGACCGGGCCTCGGTGACATGACCACGACCTTGTTGCTGAGATATACCGCTTCGGGGATGGAGTGCGTCACGAAGATGACTGTCTTGCCGGTCTTGGCGCAGATGCTCATCAGTTCGGCCTGCATGTGCTCACGCGTCATCTCGTCGAGGGCACCGAATGGTTCGTCCATCAGCAGCAACGGCGGGTCGATTGCAAGCGCGCGTGCGATCGCAACTCGTTGCTGCATCCCGCCCGACAGTTCCCATGGGTAGTGATCAGCGAACTCGTGCAGTTTGACGAGTTCCAACATCTCATTCGCTCGGGCGGTTCGCTTCGCTTTGTCCCAGCCCCGCAGTTCGAGTGGAAGCTCAATGTTCTTGCGAACTTTGCGCCAGTCGAAGAGTCCTGCCTGTTGAAATGCCATGCCGTAGTCCTGATCACGACGAGCTTGCTGGGCACTCTTACCGTTCAGCGTGATCTTCCCACCGGTTGGTTGACTGAGGTCGCCGATCAGCCGCAACAGCGTCGACTTACCGCATCCCGATGGGCCGATCAACGAGACAAACTGGCCCGCTGCGATAGACAACGAGATGTCCTTCAACGCATCGACCTGGTTTGCTTTTCCCGCATTGAATACCTTGTCGACGTTGACAATATCGACCACATTGGTGCTCACGGAGTTCGTGCTCATAGCGTTGCTCCTGTAGCCGGACGGCTACCCGCAAGGTTGCGGGTCAGAAACTTCTCGCCGAATGAGACCAAGCCCGACACCGTCAATCCCAGCACTGCGGCGCCCAGAAAGGCGGTGAAGACGGGTGCAGGATCGCCAGAGGCCTTCTGGAAGTAATCGATGATGAGCCGACCGATTCCACCTTTGAGGCCTATCGAAATTTCGGACACTATTGCGCCGACCACGCTGGCCGCAGCGGCCAGCTTCAAGGCGGGCATCACATGCGCAGTGGCCGAGGGTATTCGCAACTTCACCAGGGTCTGCCACCACGATGCCGCGTAACTATCCATCAGCTCTAACGAATGTGCCTTAGGCGACTTCAACCCGCGCAGGGCGCCGATGGTGACAGGAAAGAAGGAAAGGTACGTGGCCATACCAACGACCGACATCCATGCGGGCCATAACTTGCCGCCCCAACCTGCGATTAACGGAGCCAGTGCGATGAGCGGAACCGTTTGCGACAACACCACGTACGGCAGCCAGGCTCGCTCAACCACGCGAATCGCTTGCATCAGCATTGCCAAGAGAAGACCAAGAAACGCACCCAGCACAAACCCACCGACTGCTAATCGGAACGTGAACCATCCACCATTAAGCACTGCACGCCCAATGGTGCGACCTTGCCCGCTTACTTCCTCGCGAAAGAACGCCCGCCAGATGGTCCGCAAATGAGGCATGGACGAGTCATCGGTGTTGATCCCGAAGAACTTCTTGCCCCTACCTGCAGCCTTCAGGGCCTCCCAAACCAAACCAAGCAATGCGACTCCTGCGAACCCAAGACCGACGGCACGAATTCGGGCAGTCGAACTCACGATTTGGCTGCTGCGCGGGTAGCGAGAGCCGGGATGATCTTCTCGCCATAGGCACTCATGGTTCGATCTTTGTCGTCGTGTTGCAGGTAGACAGCAAATTGGTCGACGCCGAGTGATTTCAGTTCTTCAAGCCGTTCGAGTTGATGCGACACCGGGCCAATGAGACAGAAACGATCAATCACTTCATCGGGCACAAAGTCGGTGTGCGTATTACCGGCCTTGCCGTGCTCGTTGTAGTCGTATCCCTGCTTACCTTTGATGTAGTCAGTCAGCGCCTGTGGAACCCCACCGGCACCCGCGTCGCCATATCGCTCGACTAGATCTGACACGTGGTTGCCAACCATGCCACCGAACCACCGGCACTGGTC
>JANMEI010000895.1:0-5532 GCA_031376865.1 Acidimicrobiia bacterium
GTGGCATACCAAGCGTCGCCGACCAGATCTGCGGTGGCGTCGTGGCAGTGCTCTGCAATCAGGAGCGCTTCGGGATTGACACCTGCCATGACCGAACGTAAGCGGCGGCCCACCTCATGGTTGAGATCAGTGTCACGCAACCGCCCTGTCATGTTGGCTACGTCGACCCGCCAACCGTCAAGAAGAAACGGAGCCTTGAGAAAACGTTGGGTCACTGCATCGGGATCCTCAAAGAAGCGTTGGGTCAGCTGAGGTGATGAGTGATCAAACTTTGGTAGCGAGTCAACACCAAGCCACGTTTCGAAATCCGACGGATGCTCGGAGAACGTAAAGAAAGTTGCCTCATCACTTTGTTCGTCGTGTTGCGCCGTGTTGAACCACTCGTGGCCAGCGCCACAGTGGTTGGTGGTGAGGTCGCCGACAAACTTGATGTTGCGCTGACGCAGTTGTTCAACCAGATGAATCAAACCATCATCGCCGCCCAGCAGCGGATCGACCGAGTCGAAGCTGGTCCCGTCGTAACGATGGTTGGAACGAGCCGAAAAAAACGGTGTGGAATATATGGCATTGATCCCGAGCTGCTCGAGGTGGTCAAGTCTTTCTGCGACTCCATCAAAATTTCCTCCGTACAGTTGGGTCAGAGCAAGTGGAACGTCTGGTTCAACTGGATCACCCCATTTCGATTGCAATGACCAATCGGGAAACTCCTGCCAGGTCTCAGCCGAAACAGATCGAGCAAATCGATCTGGGAAGATTTGGTAGAAGACGGCATCTTGAGACCACTGTGGCGGAGCTGCGTAAGCAACGAGGCGAAAGTCGAAAGCATCGGTTGGGTCGTGCAGCACACACCCTCGTTGCGTAATCCATCGATCCGGATCGGTCAGTCGCCATCGGTAGTGGGTGACCGGGTTGTGCACCAGCACAGACGCTACCCACCATGTCTCGACCTCGTCATGCGATTCCACCGAAGCGTGTACAAACAATGGCTCACCGTCATTAATCGTTCGCACCCATACAGAACTGCTTGCCGACTGATGCGGCACACGCAATCGGACAGTCACCAACTCTCCCAAGCTGGGGGCAAGGTTCGAAACGTACAATTGTGAGCCATCGTGATGCGGGCGGTGAAGAAGTGACATAGGAGGTCCTTGAATATTCATGTCAGCCTTTGACAGCACCTTGAGTCAGACCATCGGTCAGATGGCGCTGAAGAAAGAAAAACAGGCTGACAACTGGGATAGATGCAATCAACGCGCCGGCCGCAAAAGGGCCAAATCTGGTCCCTCGGCCCTGCACATAGTTGAAGAGCCCGACGGAAAGCGTGTACCGCTTCGGATCGCCGGAAAGCAGAACGCTAGGCACCAGGTAGTCGTTGATGCTGGCAATGAACGTCAGCAAAAACATCACCGCTAAAATTGGTTTGGCGAGAGGGAGAATGATGATGCGAAAGATCTGGGCATGACTGGCTCCGTCGATCACCGCAGATTCATCAAGTTCACGCGGGATGCTGTCAAAGAACGCTTTCATCAACCATGTGTTCACTCCAAGCACGCCGCCAAGGCTGGCCAAAACAAGGCCTGCGTTTGTGCCAAGGCCAAAGAACGGAAACACATCGCCAATACGCCCGATCAATAAGAACAACGCAACGCTGGCTAAGGCAGACGGGAACATTTGGAGCAACAGCAAGGCAATCAGGCCGTAACGACGACCAGAAAACCGCAGCCGGGAGAAGGCAAACGCTGATAGCGAACACAGGATCACGGCGACCGTCGATTGCACCGTTGCCACGATCATTGAATTGAAAAACCAACGCCAGAAGGGTTGATCCGGATTGTTAAACAAGGTGCGAAAATTCTGAAGGGAAGGATCACCCGGAAGTAGCTGTTGGGTGGCGAGCGCACTGGTTGGATTGAAGGCTGCACTCATCGCCCAGACAATTGGGAACAACGCAAAGGCCAACGCGAACACCACAAACACGTAGCGCCATAGATTTGATCGCTTCATCGGATGTCGTCAAACTGTTTGGTGGCGCGAAAGGTAGCAAGCGAGATAATCGCCACCATGGTGAAGATCAAGATCGTCAGCGCAGTGGCGTAGCCATAGTCTTGACCTCGTCCTCCCGCAAAAGCAACCTTGTAGGTGTAGCTCATTAAGATGTCCGTTTGACCGGCGATGCTTGTGGAGCCAGCCAAGGGTGGCCCGCCTCCGGTGAGTGCCAACACCAACGTCGCGTTGTTGAAGTTGAAGGCAAATGAACTCAACAACATCGGCAACAACCCGCTGAGCAACAGCGGCAGCGTCACCTTGTTAAAAGCTTGACGCGGGGTTGCTCCGTCCATCTGCGCAGCCTCGCCAAGTTCGGGTGAGACCGATTGCAACTGTCCGCTAAAGAGCAAGAACTTGTATCCGAATCCCAACCACATGTTCACGACCAGCAAACTCAGCCGGGCCAACCAAGGCCCTTCCAACCACGGGATGGATGAGCCAATGGCACGGTTCAACGCTCCAAAGCCAGTATTCAAGACACCTTGTGACCAGATGAGCATCGTCATCACCGAGGGCATCGCGTAGGGCAACACCATCAAAGACCGTACAACTCGGCGACCCCGCAGGGTTCGTTCGTTAAGCACCACAGCGAGCACCAAACCAAACACCGAATCAAAGACCACGGAGAGCAGGGCAAAGACGTAGTTCCACACAAAGACGCGCAAAAAAGCTGCACGTAAGCCAGGGTCGGTAAAGCTCCGTGTGAAGTTTCTCCATCCGACCGAAGCGCGGAACCCGGGGGTGAGAACTACGCCATCATCACTGACAAAATTTCCACCCGTTGATCGAAACTGTTTGCCAGCTGAGTTCAACAGCACGCCCGATCCAGAATCGTATGTGAACTTGTTTACTCCCCCGGCAGCGGATGTCAGGGACTGGGGTTGAATCGTTCCGGAAGGACCAAGCACCACCAGATCCAAAATGGTTTGCTCCCCAAGAGCAACCACCTGTCCCAACGACAGGCGTTTATATCCATCGACGTCGCTGACTACTCCGTCAATGAGCAACACTCGGGAATCATCAATCGTTGCAAACTCATTTTCCCAAGCCACAAACTGAAAGCCTTCATCATCAGTCAGCAAGAGTCGAACGTCACCTTGATCGTTTCGAAGCACAGCCATTGCGTACGTAGGACCTTCGCCAGTTGAGACAGAGCTTTGCGAAACGATTTGATCTGCGGCCTGTTGTTTCGTGAGCACATTTCCGGTCCCGTAATTCGTGAACGCGGTCTGGGCCGTAAATGCAATGGGGTACAGCTGGAACAAGCAGAGAAAGATGGTTGCCGGGTACAGGTACTTCGCCGGCACTGGTCGCTTCCAGAGATAGATCACATTCGCTAAGAGGACGACCACCGCAACGAGTCCGAACCCCGTCCATGCACGTTCGCGAGCGAGGCGTGGCAGCGCAACTACTGCCACACCATTGATGCCGCACAACAGCAGCAACTTTGCAAGCAAACGCCGAAACATGACTACCTTTGGTTCGCTGCTCGAAGGCTATTTCTTGGCAGCAATGAGCGTACGAATTTTGCTGGCTGAATCTTTGAACGCCTGCTCGGGTGCGCCCTGTTTGGTGAAGATCAATTTATAACCGTCTTGCCAGGCCGACCATACCGAACCCATCTCCGGAATGGCGGGCAGCGGAATACCGTTCTGACCAGAAAGGCCAAAGCCTTTAACATCTGCATCGGACTGAGCCGCTTTGAATGCTTCGATATTGGCTGGAGGACGCCCACCGACTGCGAACATCGCACTCTGTGTCTTAGCAGTCGATAGCTCGTCTAACAGGAACGTCTTGGCCAACCCCTTTTGTTTGGAAAACGACGAAACCATGAAGCCCTGTACACCTACAAACACAGTTGGAGTGACGCCTGCCTTCATCGGCGGGATCGGCTCGACAACGTAGGACACACCCTTGGCCTTGAATCCCTTTTCCTTATCACTCACGGCCCACGGCCCCGTGATGGCGAACGGAGCTTGGCCATCACCGAAGGATTGGATCATGACGTCGTAGGTGATGCTGGGATCGATGAGACCGCTATCGACCCACTTACGGAACTGTTTTGCAGCAACAAGCCCTCCTTTGGAGTCGATCCCAAGGTCGTTGGGATCGTAGGTGCCAGTGCTATCGGCTTTGAACACGTAGCCGCCCAGACCCGAAAACAATGGGTAGTTATGATAGGGATCCGGGTCGGTGTTTTGCAGTGCGAGCGCAACCTTCACCTTTTTACTCTTTTTGAGCTTCAGTGCAATGGCTTCCAGCTCGGCGAATGTCTTGGGTGCTTTCGGCACCAGTTTGGTGTTGCGGATCAACGCGATGTTCTCGATTGCGTAAGGGACTCCGTACACCTTGCCGCCATACGTCATCGCTTTGACGCTCACAGGTGAAAACAACTTTGCTTTTGGCCCAAGGTCAATGGGGTCCACTAATCCGTTGGTGGCCAAGTCACCCAACCAGTCATGTGCACCGATGATGATGTCGGGACCTTTGCCAGCGGGTCCAGCAACCTTCAGTTGGTCTCGTACTTGGTCGAACTTCAATTCCTGCACCACCACTTTGATTCCGTTCTTGGTTCCGAACGCTTCAGCGATGGGTTTAATCACTGGGATCTTGGACTCGTCGGCCCAAATGACTAGAGCTGCGTCGCCACGTTCAGGAATCGTTGTTGAGGTAGTCGTTGTTGCCTCTTGCGCCTGCGATGACGCGGGGAAGGCGAAGCTGCACGCAAGAGACGCTGTCAGCAGTACCGCCCCAGTGAACCCGAACGAAGCGAACCGATGGCGACTTCGACGTGGACTTGCGTCAACGGAAGGAAAACGAGAGATGGACATAAACACGCTCCGAACTGATCTGGTGGATAGGCAATGGAATGGAGGACTGAGGCTTGCTAACGTTGCTAAATCGTGTTAGCATTGAACTGTGAAGCACAGTAGCAGGGGAATTCCGGCGCGTCCAACGCTTGCTGATATCGCATCCGAAGCTGGGGTATCGCGAACTACCGCGTCATTCGTCCTCAACGGACGCACCGACATGCGGATAGCCGCTGCGACGGCTGCTCGTGTCAGAGACGCAGCGGACTCACTGGGTTATCGACCAAACGCTGTCGCCCTTGCGCTGCGCAGTAACTCAACGCAAACCATCGCAATGATTTCGGACCTCATTGCCACCAATGAGTACAGCGGTCAAATGGTCGCCGGTGCGCTTGAGACTGCCCATGCACAGGCAAAGCTGCTCATCGTTGCTGAAACTCATGGTGACCCCGACATTGAGAATGCGATCGTCCAGGACCTTTTGGATCGACGAGTGGATGGGTTCATCTACGCAACAGAAGTGACTCGGATAACCAAACTCCCCGAATTACTCACCGGCCATCACACCGTCATGTTGAACTGTATTGACGAAGATAATCAGACTCCCAGCGTCGTTCCTGATGAACGTGCCGCTGGCGTGCTGGCGTTGGCCGCACTGGGGACAGACACCAAAGAC
>JANMEI010000901.1:0-4545 GCA_031376865.1 Acidimicrobiia bacterium
AGGCCAAGACCATGATCGCCTGGCCGACTCCAATTGGGTAGCGCAGCGGATTCCGCAGGTTCATTCGAAGCTCCATACCGATACCACCCGCACCGACAAAGCCAAGAACGGCCGACACACGAGTGTTGATATCGAGGCGAAACATCAGATTGGCGAGAAACCTGGGAAGAATCTGCGGAACAATTGAGTTAGCGATGCTCTGAAAACGCGAAGCGCCTGCCGACAGCGACGCGTCTGTTGGTCCGGGATCGATTTCTTCGATGGAATCGGCCAACAGTTTTCCTAACATGCCAATGGAATGAAAGCCAAGGGCCAACACGCCCGGCAACTCGCCGATGGAGAGTGCCACCACAAAGAACACGGCGAACACCAGGTCCGGAATAGCGCGGGTGCCGACGATGATGGCCCGTGCGACCACTCTGACCGCATTGTTCGGAGCCGTGTTACGCGCCGCAAGAAAACCCAACGGCACGGACATCACTGCAGCAAGACCTGTTCCCGCCACGGCCATCGAGAAGGTGCGAAACAATTGAGACAGCGAGTTTTGCCAGTTTTCAAATGACGGCGGCAGTGCCCGCCCCAAGTATCCACTCGTTCGGAAGCCATCGATAAGTTCACCTAGCGAAAACCCAATCGAGCGTAACGAGAGAAGCGACAACAGAAGGAACAACGCCGCAAGGCTGAACAGCCCCATACGGCGTCGATCCCAAGGGACGCTCAGCTTGCCCGCAGGTTTCGATTCCAGCGGTATCGGGAATGTGCTCATGCCATTGCAGGGTTCAAAGCTCGTGCCGATTCAGGCAAACTTGCCAATGCCTCGGCCACCATCTGCTCATTCCCCAGCCGGCTATACACGCCCATCGCGTCGGTGACGGCGATTTCTGACATCGGCCGATCCAACACCACCGCACCATCGCGCAGGCCTACCAAACGCGTCCCGTGATTGATCGCTAAGTCGACCTGGTGCAGCGAACAGATCACCGTCAACTTGTCTTGATGGCAAATGCGGAAGAGTAGGTCCATCACGTTACGAGAGGCTTCCGGATCAAGCGAGGCCACCGGCTCGTCAGCGAGCACCAACTCAGGTTGTTGCATCAACATGCGAGCGATCCCCACACGTTGCTGCTGGCCGCCGGACAACGTCCCCGCCCGCTGGAATAAGCGGTCGCCGAGCCCCACACGATCGAGGTGTCGAGCTGCTTCCGAACGCAGTTCTTGCGAGTAGGAAACTACCCCAAAACGAGGACCACGAAGGCGGCCAAGGGCACCCGTGAGTACGTTCTCCATCACGGTCGCCCGTTGGACCAAGTTGAATTGCTGAAAGATGAATCCAACTCGCTTACGAAGCGCACGCAACTCACGACCCGACGTGCCGTCGACGCGTTGCCCAAGTACCTCGACCGATCCTGATGTCGGTTGGTGCAGTCCATTGAGGTGACGTAACAACGTTGACTTACCCGAACCAGACAAACCAATCAGCACAAGCAATTCGCCGGGTGAAACATCAAGGTCAACGGAGTCGAGCGCAGTCACTGGATTGGCACCACCAAACTGTTTTGACAAGCTGCGCACCGATACTACGGGACTTGGGGTGTTCATCTATAGATCAGTTCTTCTTGGCAGGAACGCAAGCCGGTGCTTGGGTCGCTTTGCACACATCGGCGATCGGCTGGAAGAACGAATCGTTTACCGCTACCCAGGCGTTGAGGCCCCCGAGATTGCAGGCTCCGGTCGAGGGACACAATTTCCAGTTGGAGAAGTACAACGCATCAAGGTTCGGCACAACTTCTTTGATGCGCTTGACCAACGATGCTGGGAGGGTGGTCTTGACGGCTAGCGGTGAGTTCGGAATGGGTTTGGATTTCCAAACGATTTTGAGTTCACCCGGTTGGATAAGGCCACGCTCGATAGCGGTGAAATTGACCATGTCATCGAACGCGAATCCGGCGTCACAGGTACCGGCCTTGACAGCGGTCAAGGACCGATCGTGACCACCTGCGAAAACGGGAGTGATGTCTTTCGTTGGATCGAGCCCGGCTTCCTTCAGACCTGCAAAGGGATACAGATACCCGGACGTCGATGCGCTGTCGACGAAGCACACCTTTTTTCCCTTTAAGTCGTTGATCGAGGTGATCGGTGAGTCAGACTTTGACACTAAGTACGATTGGTAAGACGGCGGGAGGCCGATCTCTCGTACCGTGACAGCGACTGCGTCGATCTTCGCGCCGGCCTGGCGAGCCAAGTAATAGCTGAATGGGCCGTACATGGCAAGGTCAATCTTGCCGTTGAGCTGACCTTCGATAACTCCTGCGTAGTCCGAAGTTGCAGCTTGCTCAACCTTGATGCCGAGCTCTTGTTCGAGGGCCTTTACAAACGGCGTCCAGGCAGCCAACGCGGCCGACGCATTTTCTGATGGGACGGGAGCAAAGACCAGCTTGTCAGGCCACTTTTCGGTGTCGATCGTTGTGGACGGTGCGTTGGCAATGGTGGTTGCGGCGACGGTCGTTGCGGCAGCCGAGGCGGATGTCTTCCAGACATACCCACTCCCACTCGCAACACAATCCAACAGCCCGTTTGCTCCGGCGATTGGTGTCCCAACTTGGTTCTTGGTGCAGGCATCGCCAGCGACGGGTGCCTTTTTCGGCTTATTTGTTGTCTTTGCTGGCTTTTTCGTTTTTGAAGCGGCGGTCACTGATGGGGCAAACGCAAACGCAGCAACGGTTGCGAGGGCGAGACAAATGCGAAGACGCGATCGTGAAGACGGAAGGAGTTGATGTTGCATGAGGACCTTCTTGCTATCTGTGTGGTGGGTGGATGGCGGATTCTGCAACGCCAGTAATGACGCAAGTAACGTAGAAAAGTAGGTTGAATAGAACCTTTCGCCGAGGTTTCCTCTTCGCTTCATTCATTCAAATTGTCGGATTCGTCAGCGGACTCAATCGTGTCGATGATGTCACCAGCAAGCTCAGCCGTGGCGGCGACTATCCCACTCCATCTCAACGTCAAATCTGTGGAAAAGGTGATCGGTCGGCCGAACAGGTCGACCACAACTCCACCCGCAAGGGGAAGGAGTACCGAGGCTGGGGCGAGGTCAACCAGTCGATGGGTGTCACTTCCTGCATCAAGAAAGGCATCGGTTGACCCTTGAGCTACGAGTCCGGCTTCTACAATCGACGTCGACAAAATACGGACTCGATCCGCTTGTTGAGCTATAGCCCACCATCGTTGTGCGTTGCTGCTTCTCGGACGAAGTAGCGAGACGGCCGACTCCGCGAGTTCGGTCCGTAAGGAGGTCCGAAACGGCACGGTTCCGCCGACCTTTCCTGCCCAACATGCTCCAGTCGTGAGCGACGTCATGGCGGCCTCAATGAAGATCCCGTCTTCGGCCAATGCCGCACCAAAGCCAGCCACTGGTACTCCGGCGATCGCATTGGCGGTCCCGTCAACGGGGTCAATCACGAGTGTGAACGCAGAGCCCCGGTCAATGAACCCAGCTTCCTCGGAGAGCACATTGATACGAAGTGGTTCCAACGCCTCAAGGATCGCAATCTCGACAACTTCATCGAGGTACGAGGTGGGTGTTCCGTCCGCACCAATGCCTGTTTCTTTCCCGAGTTCGTCACGTGTCTTTGTGCTGACCGCGATCCAAGCGCTCTCGTGCGCCGCTGCAATAGCTTTGGCAAAGCCGGGATGAAGCTCCATGACGGCCTGTTGCAGGTGGTCTCGAACCAGATCAAACGGTGCGACGGCCAGTTCCGGCGTCATGGAGAGTTGATATTCGTACGCGTCGTCGTCTTCGATGATGTCGGTAATGGAGTACATGAAGTTGGTATGCCAGTTTCAACTTTCAATCGGGTCAATTCCGCGTGTCGAAATGATGAACAAGTGCGAAAAGATGGACTCGTTACGTGTTGATTACAGATCGATTGACGAGAGCACAACTTTGCTTTTTCGAGTGCAATTCCCGGATGGCTTCAGGCACTATTCAGTTGTGACTGACACTATGTTCACCGAAAACCCATCCAAGGTCTGGGAGACGCCTCGCCAGAAGTGGCTACGCGATCTTGCTCTTGCCCCAACGGACTTTGTTGTCGCTCAAGTTCATGCGTTTCTCAAAGAACGATCAATCGTTTGTAGCATCGTCAAGGAACCAGAGGTCGGACTGTGTTTAATTCCAGGTCGTGTCAGCGGAGTAGGCGAAGCGTTCGGTCTGGGCGAGGCGACGATTACCCGGTGTATCGTCAACATCCTCGACGAGGTGGGTGTCGGTTACGTCCTCGGACGACGAGAAGGTCATGCGTTTGCTGCGGCTTGTGGCGATGCGCTGTTGCAAAGCCGCTGGTCGACGACTTTCGAAACGCTCGTGCTTGACCCGTGCCGTGAGATTCGGCGAGTGGAAGAGGCACAGTTTGCCGAGCGAGCCGGGGCAACCAAGGTGGAGTTTGAGACACTGAGTCGTGAAGGATGATTGCCGAGCTCCTTCCGCCTGTCGGAAGCGGGTCAGTAACACGAGACCAGTTGTCGTTTCGAAGCGTGTTATCCGCT
>JANMEI010000929.1:0-8009 GCA_031376865.1 Acidimicrobiia bacterium
CGACGATGCAGTGGCCAAGGGGGCGACGGTGATGACTGGAGGGCACCGCATTGACGAAGGTGAATTGAGCCGGGGTTGTTTCTACGCGCCTACGGTCTTGGCCGACGTGACGCCTCACATGCTGATTTCGACTGAAGAAACCTTTGGCCCGGTGGCCGCGGTTTCTTCGTTCACCGACGAAGCAGCGGTGATTGCGTTGGCAAACGACACTGACTATGGGTTGGCTAGCTACGTTTATACGAACGATTTGTCTCGGGCGTTCAGAGTTGCTGAACAACTGCAGTTCGGCATGGTTGGTGTGAATGACATCAATCCGACCTCAGCCGCGGCACCGTTTGGCGGAGTGAAAGACAGTGGCCTCGGGCGCGAAGGTGGCGGAAGTGGGATCGACGAATATCTGGACACCAAGCTGGTGGGTCTCTCCATCTGACAAACTGCACCTATGACTGGTGAATCCTCAGAAAGATCAAGTGGTGAGCGGAGGGACGGAGCGAATCCGAAGGGTCTTTCGCCTCAGGCTGGAATCGACGCCCTGTCCAACGAAACTCGATTGTTTCCGCCGTCTGCTGAGTTTGCCGCAACGGCGCATATCAACTCATCGGCACCGTTTGAAGCAGGGTCGGCTGACTATGAAGCATTTTGGAAGCAGCAAGCAACAGAACTGATCAGCTGGTCGACGCCATTCAGTAAGGGGCTTGAGTGGGAATCACCATTTGCAAAATGGTTCGCCGATGGGACGCTCAATGTGTCCTATAACTGTCTGGATCGCCACGTTGAAGCGGGTCATGGTGATCGGGTCGCGTTTCACTGGGAAGGTGAACCGGGTGACACCCAGACCATTACCTATGCAGACTTACTAGCGCGGGTTTCCCGATTGGCCAACGCGATGAAAGATCTTGGTGTGGTGCCTGGGGACCGGGTCAACATCTATCTCCCAATGGTGCCCGAAGCGGCAGTCGCCATGTTGGCGTGCGTCCGAATTGGTGCAGCGCACTCCGTCGTGTTTGGGGGCTTCTCTGCTCAAGCATTGGCTGATCGAATCAACGATGCGTCGGCAAAGGTACTGATTACTGCCGATGGCGGGTATCGAAGAGGTGAAGTGTTTGCCCTGAAGCCGCAAGCCGACGAAGCGGTGGCCATGACCACATCTATTGAACATGTCATCGTGGTGCAGCGGGGCAATAACCCGGTTGAGATGGTTGCTGGTCGTGACCACTGGTACCACGAACTGTGCGCTGACGCCTCACCGGTGTGCCCTCCCGAAGCGTTCCCGGCGGAACAATTGCTCTTCCTGCTGTATACGTCGGGAACGACTGGCAAGCCAAAAGGAATCATGCACACCAGCGGGGGATACATCACGCAGGCGGCGTATACCCATCGCAATGTGTTTGACCTTCAACGTGACGATATCTATTGGTGCACCGCCGACGTTGGCTGGGTGACCGGACATAGCTACATCGTGTACGGCCCGCTGGCCAACGGTGCAACCAGCGTGATCTACGAAGGTGTGCCGAATTACCCAGCCAACGACCGGTTCTGGGCGATCATCGAAAAGTACCAAGTGACGAAGTTCTATACGGCTCCGACAGCCATACGTACCTTTATGAAATGGGGTGACCAAGAGCCAGCGAAGCACGATTTGTCCTCGTTGCGTCTGCTTGGTTCCGTTGGCGAACCCATCAATCCCGAAGCATGGATGTGGTATCACCAAACTATCGGTGGTGGCCGTTGCCCAATCGTTGACACGTGGTGGCAAACTGAAACAGGCGCGATCATGATCTCGCCTCTCCCCGGGTATACGGTGACTAGGCCAGGCAGCGCCACCTCCGCTATCCCCGGCATTGGTGCCGCAGTCGTTGATGATAACGGCAACCCTGTTGCTGAAGGTGGCGGGTATCTGACGTTGACGCACCCATGGCCGTCGATGTTGCGGGGGATTTGGGGCGACCCGGAGCGCTACCAGAAAACCTACTGGTCAACTTACGAGGGCCAGTACTTCGCCGGTGACGGAGCGAAGCTCGATGCACAGGGGTATCTGTGGGTGCTCGGTCGGGTTGACGATGTGATGAATGTAAGCGGACATAGGATTTCCACGACGGAGGTGGAATCAGCGTTGGTTTCACATCCAAGTGTGGCTGAAGCCGCAGTGGTGGGTGCCAACGACGCAACGACCGGGCAAGCGATCATCGCTTACGTCACCTTGCGTACGGGAATGGAAGTGCCGGAGGCCGAGCTTCGCAATCACGTCACGAAAGAGATTGGGGCGATTGCGAAACCGAAGATGATTTACTTCACGCCCGAGCTTCCAAAGACTCGGAGTGGAAAGATCATGCGTCGCTTGTTGCGTGATGTGGCCGAGGGGCGCAACCTGGGCGACACGACTACGTTGGCCGACGCGTCTGTCGTTACTGAGTTGGCTTCACGGGCGGCAGCGCACACGGCTGAGGACTAAGACGTGTTTCGGGGCCTGTTGTGGAACTGACGCATTTGCAATCCTTCCTCGCGGTATACCGAGAGCGAAACATCACCCGAGCCGCAGCCAGTTTGCATATCTCCCAGCCGGCCGTCACCGCTCACCTCAGGGCGCTCGAAGCAGAGCTCAAACGACCATTGTTTGTCCGACTTGCCCGAGGCGTAGCGCCGACTGCGCTTGCGGATCAATTGGCCAGCGAAGTGACTGAACCGATCGCTGCGCTTGCCGCTACCGCTCAAGGGTTCCGGCCCGACGTTGATCTCTCGCAAGCAACGTTGCTTATTGGTGGCCCTGCCGACGCACTGAGTGCGGTCATACTCCCGCTGCTTGCACCGTTTGCCAATCGTGGATTGTCGATCCGAGTACAGACTGGCCTCACACCAGATTTAGTACGTGCTCTTTCAAGTGGCGAACTCGATTTGGTTGTCGCCACGACGCCAACTCGTCAACGTGCGATCAAGCTGACCAGGCTCTTCGATGAAGAGCTGGCTTTGACCCTCTCGCCGCGTCTGGCTGCCAACCTCGGCCGATCAATTGAGTTGACGAGCGTTACGTCTGCCCAATGGCCGACGCTTCTTCGTGGTGTCCCGCTCATTGCGTTTGCCGAAAATGCCCCGCTCGTTCGGCGATTTTGGCGAACAGCATTTGGGCTGAGTGCTGCGCCAAGCCCGAAGATTGTTGTCAATGATCTGCGAGCGATCGCCACCGCAGTAACCGCCTCGGTTTCCTGGACGGTCCTTCCGACCTATCTCACCCGGGAGTTGGTGGCCCATGGCGAGTTAATTACCCCGTTCCGCCCCGAGGCGGTTCCAACTAACACGCTGTACCTCGCGCAGCGCACATCTCAGGGCACTCCCACCGTTGACCGGGTGGTGCAACATCTTGTGGGGTCGCTGTCTCAGTGGAGGGCCGTCAGTACGAGCATCGGGTAGAAATCCTTACACGCAGTTAAATGTTGTTTAGGACAACCGCAATGTGGTCGTTACCTTCGTCACGAGTTGAGTGTCTACCCAGCAATTGCTGAAGTTTTTTCTCGCTTGATGAGTCGGTCCGCCACGGTGGTCCCCCGGGAGGGTTTCCCTCCAACCGTGCGGGCCGACTCATACTCCCCCCGACAACGTCACGTCACCTCACTCACGTCGCTAACGATTTGTGAAATGGTGTCGGAATGATTCCGACAATCGACATCTCGAAGTGGATGGCTGGTTCGACAGCCGAACGAGATGCAATTGCTGCCGCTGTCGATGTTGGTTGTCGCACGGTCGGCTTTCTGCAGTTGGTTGGGCACGCAGTCAAACCCAGCGCCATCGAAGGGCTTTTGGCTGCCGCTGACGCGTTGTTTGCACGCCCGCTCTCGGAAAAACTGTCGTGGGTTCCAGAATCGCCCGAGGTCAACCGTGGATATGCAGCTAGAGGGACCGAAGGACTGTCGTATTCGATCGGACAAGAGTCGGCACCGGATTTGTTTGAAGCGTTCAACGTTGGTCTTGACGATGTGCCACAGAGTCCTGAGTATCAGTCACGACTCCACGATCTCTTTGCCGAGAACATTTGGCCTCAGGTTCCACATGTACGCGCACAGATTAATGACTACTTTGAATCCGCTCGCCTCCAAGCGCGGCAACTGACCCAGATCTTTGCATACGCACTTGATCTCGAGCCAGACTTCTTTGCAGAACGCACGACGCATTCGACAGACACGTTGCGGATCAATCACTACATGCGCGAAGCAGGAGAACCTGAGCCGGTCGACGGACAAATGCGTATGGGAGCCCATACTGACTACGGCATTGTGACGGTTCTGTACGCGGACCCTGTTCCCGGTTTAGAAATCCTTGGACCCGATGGCACCTGGCACAGCGTGGTGCCGGAACCCGGAGCCTTACTAGTCAACCTTGGCGATCTGCTGGCAGAGTGGACAAACGATCGATGGCGCTCAACGCTTCATCGAGTGGTACCGCCAGCACGTGACGCGGCCGGACCCGTTCGGCGTCGGTCTGCGGCCTTCTTTCATGACGGCAACCACGATGCTCTCGTGGAGTGCTTGCCGACATGTGTCAGCGTAGACAACCCAGCGAAGTATCCGCCGGTGCTGGCTGGCGATCATCTGATGGCGAAGCTGCTTGGTCCTCGAACGCTGACCGACAGTGCCGCCACGGTGAACACCGCCGCAGATCGCATGAACCGTCCGGAGCATCAGCAGCCCTAGCGGCGGCCGCTACAAGCACAATGCGCCAGCTCGCAGGATCACAACTACGCCCTCATCGGTCAGCAACGTCAGCGCCCCCGACAAACCCGTAGGACTGCCGTCAACCTGGAACACCGGACCTTCTAACTCGCTATTTGAAATGCGGACCTCGGGATAGGCCTGCTTTAATCTCGCAACGGTGCTGCCAAGGATGATTGCTTTGTCGGTGTGCAGCAACGGTGTTGTGCCCTTGTCGTCGGCGAAGGCATACATCAGCATGTGCTCGCGCTCCTCAGCGACGATGGGTGATGCGCCACTGGAAAACTGAACCAACAGCGGCCCCCAAAACACCTCGCGAACTTTGGCACCAATATCGCAACCGACTTCTTCTGGATGCCACCCGGAATCTTGTGTTGGTTTGCCGAGAACCTCGGTCAACACAGTGATGACTTTGGTTGCATCTTGTCCAAGGGAAACAATCCCAAGGCCAGAACTGCTCATGACGACCGTTTCGCTCGCCCGCTGCCAGATCGCGGCATCGCGTTCTGAAAGCGACGATTCAGGCTGGTCGAGTGATTCTGACTGAGTCGCGGGAACGGGCGCTATGGTCGAACTGGTCGACGTAGTCGAGCTGCACGCGGAAATCACCAACATAGCAGCGAGCATGAATCCCACCAATTTTGTACCGGGCGATTGGGCCATCACCTGACAGTACCGGCGATCTAACCTATGACGGTGAGAAACGGCATCCTTCCCCCCGGCACCCATCGTGCATGGGTTGTCGCTGGGGCCACCTTTATCGTCATCTTGTTCTCTGCCAGCGTCCGTGGGGCCATTACGTTGCTCATCGAACCGCTGATGACCGAGTTCGGCTGGCGGCGCGGAGCCGTGACGGCGTCTGCGTCGATCAACCTGGCGTTGTTTGGATTGATGGGACCATTTGCCAGCGCGCTGATGATCCGATTTGGGCTTCGACGGGTCGTGACGTGTGCGCTGCTACTCATTGCCAGCGGTGCCGTGTTGGCAACCCAAGCACAATCACCGTGGCACCTGTGGCTGTCATGGGGTGTGATTATGGGCATCGGTCAAGGGTGCCTCGCAACGGTCTTGGCTGCCAACGTTGCAGCAGCGTGGTTTGTCGAGAAACGAGGAATGGTGACCGGCGCACTGACGGCTGCAGGTTCGGCGGGCACGCTCGTGTTCATTCCGCTCAATGAGCGATTGGTCGCTGCTTACAGTTGGCGGTTTGTGTGCGTGACGATCGCGTTGGCGACGATGACAGCGGTGCCTCTGGTGATCGGCTTCGTTCGAACGAAGCCTGAGGATGTTGGTCTGCGCGCATATGGTGCACCCGATGACTACGAAACGCCGGTGCGGACTGGCAATCCAATCGTGGCTGCATTTACGACGTTGGGCGATTTGGTGCGCTCAGGGATGTTTTGGCTGCTGTTCGGATCCTTCACGGTGTGCGGCATCAGCACGTCAGGCTTGATCCAGGTTCACTTCGTTCCTGCGGCCACCGATCATGGGATCACCAAAAGTGCAGCTGCTGGTCTCTTTGTGTTGATCGGTGTGTTTGACCTGATCGGCGCGCTGGGTTCTGGTTGGCTGACTGATCGATACGACCCGAAGATTTTGTTGTGCGGGTACTACGGTTTTCGTGGTCTGTCGCTGTTCCTGCTCGACACCACCCTCGGCCACGGCGCAAGCAACATTGCCCTCCTGGCAGTGGTGGTGTTTTATGGTCTTGATTGGATCGCCACCGTTCCGCCAACCATCGCATTAGGCAACAGCGTGTTCGGCCCCCAGCGTGGCTCCATTGTGTACGGCTGGTTGTTCGCGGGACACCAGTTGGGAGGCGCAGTCGCCGTCTGGTTGGCTGCCGAATCGCGTGATGCAACGGGAAGCTACGCAACCAGCTTCTTTGTCGCTGGCGTGTTGTGCATCGTTGCGGCGTTTGGTGTGCTGCGGATTAAGACCGGCGACGGGGTTGCCTTGCCGTCGGCAGGTTTGGCAGTGCCGGCAGGGTTGGCGCGGTCGTCAGTGTCGACAGCAGCAAGCTGATCAACTGACTGCGAAGCCGTTTCGCTTCCTTCGTGGGTATCTCGAGCATCAGTCCTACAGCCGATCCGATCATGTGCGACAGCAAGAACCAACGATCCTTCAGCTCTGACAATGGTAGGTCTACATATGGTGCAATCGCCTCTGCGATGAGCGCGGCGTTGCGGCGAGAATCGGCAACGTTCAGCGCCACAAGTTCTGGATCGGCGAGTGATCCAAACCACAGTTCGCGCAGTGCTCGATCGTTGGTGAAGAGGTCGATGTATCCGTCGATTGAGGAAGCGAGTACTTCGGCAACCTGATCTGCGTGCGTGATGGTGGCCAGCAGCTCTGCAAAACCAGCGTGGACTTCGTCAAGCGATGCTTCCGCTAAAGCGCGGATGATCGAGGTTGCGTCGGGAAAGTACCGGTAAAGCGAGGCAGGCGTGATTTCAGCCTGGGCCGCAATCGCTGCAACGGTGCATCGTTCAACGCCCCCTTCGCGAAGCAGCTCGCGCGTGGCTTCGTAGATGGCCTCGACACGGTCGCGTGAGCGTGCCTGGGTGGGTTGAGGGCGCAGCATCAACAACAGACTAGACAACACCGGTGAACGTGACGTATCATCACGTTCAGAACGTGACTATCTATCACGTTTTGAGTAGCCAGGAGTCGAACCATGTCGAGCGAACTTCAACCAGTCCGGCACTGCGTCGTTGGCGCTGGCCCCAGCGGCCTGTCGACCCTCCGTGCCATGCTCAACCTCGGGCTTTCCGTTGATGTCTTTGAACGCCATGACTCGCTGGGCGGCATCTGGGATCGGCGCAACCCGGGAACGCCGATGTATGAATCGGCGCACTTCATTTCGTCGAGAGACCTGTCGGGCTACACGGGCTATCCCATGCCCAAGGATTTTCCGGACTATCCACGCAACGACCAGGTGTTGTCGTACTTGCAGTCGTTCGCTGACGAGTTCGGCCTCACCGAGCACATTCACTTCTCCACGTCGGTGGAGCAGGCCTCATGGGATTCGGGCCAATGGGTGGTGAAAACATCTGACGGTGAGATTCGTCGATACCGCACGTTGACCTGCGCCAACGGCACGCAGTGGCATCCAACCACTCCGGAGTTTGCCGGTTTGGACACTTTCACCGGAGCAACCATGCACTCCCGTGACTACAACGAGGGCGCACAACTTGCCGGGAAGCGGGTGCTGATCGTTGGAGCGGGAAACTCTGGGGTGGATATCGCTTGTGACGCCGCGAGGTTTGCCTCGTTTGCCGCCATCAGCGTTCGCCGCGGTTACCACTT
>JANMEI010000930.1:0-2251 GCA_031376865.1 Acidimicrobiia bacterium
ACTTCGCCGACTTCCACAGATACAGATGGGGCACCAGCGTGCGAAGTGGGTAGCCATGCTCAACATCGAGCGGCTTACCATCAAACTCGTACGCGAGCATATTAACTGGCCGCATCGCATCTTCCAGTGGCAGGTTGGTGGTGTAGCCAAACTCGCAGTGGAACATCACATGGGTGACGTCCGCGTTTGGCTGTGCTTCTTCAATGATCTCGGCGAGGGAGGCACCCTTCCACTGCGTGTCGAACTTTGACCACTTGGTGACGCAATGAATATCGGTCGTGATCTCAAGTGGCGATCTGGCCAGCACGTCGGCCCAGGTCAATTGGAACTGGTTGGCGCAGGCGCCACCGACGGCCAACGACCAATCCGATAGGTCCCCGTAGTTAGGCACATCGCCCACATGAAGCACCGGAAATCGATCGGTGAAGTACTGCCCCGGCGGCAGGCGTTTGGGGTCAATGCCCCGCTCGGCAAGATCTTTGCGATTCCGATCAAAAAAGCTCACAGCAAAGCTTCCCACGAGTGCCCTAGGATGTGTCACCGGCCAGGCCGGGAAACTCTCGGGCACGGGACGGGCATCACTTGCCCAGAGGAAGTCCAGCAATGAACCTCGACAATGTTCGTATGGGTTTGACCTTCGATGATGTACTCATCGTTCCGGCCCGTTCGTCGATCCGCAGCCGTGGCGACGTATCTATGCGCACCCAGCTCACCAAAAACGTCGCCATCGATCTGCCAATCACCGCAGCCAACATGGACACGGTGTGTGAATGGGAGATGGCAGTCGCGCTGGGAAAGATGGGTGGCATCGGCATGATCCATCGCTTCTTCACCGTCGAGCAACAAGCAGCCGAGATCGCCAAAGTCAAAGGCGAAGGTTTGCTGGTTGGCGCTGCGGTGGGCACCGACCACGATGCGGTCGAACGTGCTCGTGCGTGCATCGATGCTGGCGTTGACGTGTTGGTGCTCGACATTGCGCACGGTCATTCCGATCACGCCATCGACACTGTGAAGTTGTTGAAGAAGCACTTTCCTTCTACCGACGTGATTGCTGGCAACGTTGCCACTCGTCTGGGTGCAGAGGATCTCATCCGCGCTGGCGCCGATGGCATCAAGGTTGGTGTTGGTCCTGGTGGTGTGTGCACCACGCGCATCGTCGCCGGCGTTGGTGTTCCGCAGCTCACGGCCATCAATGATTGCGCCGGGCTCGACGCGCCCATCATTGGCGATGGTGGCATTCGCACCTCGGGCGACATCGCAAAGGCGTTGGCAGCCGGGGCCAACACCGTGATGATTGGTTCGATGTTTGCCGGCACCAAGGAAAGCCCCGGCGATGTGGAACAGTCCCCGCACGGTTTGGTGAAGCGAGTACGTGGCATGGCGTCGTTTGAAGCGTTGGAACGCAGGGCCCATCGCCACGGCACCGAGCTGGACGAGGAGTACTTCGAGCAGCGTGCGCCAGAGGGTGTGGAAGGCACCGTTGCCTACAAGGGCAGCGTGGTGCAGATGGTCAACAAGCTCATTGCCGGGGTTCGATCATCGATGAGTTACGTCGATGCCCGCACCATTGCGGAGTTTCAACACAACGCCGAGTTTGTCCGCATCACCAACGCCGGCCTCACCGAAAGCCACCCGCACGCAACCCTGCGCTAATTCGTCGAAATAGTTGGCTAAGTCGCTCTCAGAGCCACTTTGGCTACATTATCGGGCGAGTTTTCTCCAATGAAACTTCGGACGCCTCGCTAGGCGAACTACTACGGACTAACAGTGCCTGGGACTGAAGTACCTGCGACACCCGGGGTGGTCGTTGGAATGAAGGTCGGTGTCACTCGGGGCGGGGTTTTGCGATACGGATCACGTTCCCCAAGCGGGTAATGAAACGGCAACCAACCAGAGGGTGCATCAAACGGAGAGATCCCATACGGGTAAAACACGTTGGTCATCCGCGGCAACTCATAAAACGAGCACGCATTCGCCGGATCCTCGGCGTTCCCTTTGTCCATATTCCTGTTGCCGTTCACCTGTATCCATACAAACATCGGATCCGAAGACACGCCCAACGGTTCCAAAGCCCCCCTTTTCACCAAACTCTTTCGAAACATCTGCACCGAAATCATGTACCCGTACTTCCCCGCCCACGCCACCGCCGTGAGCCTTCGGGTCTCCTCTTCAGTGCTGCACCCCACACTGATGTTGCGGTGACCCTGCTTCGCGAACAAATCCAAATAGAAATCAGTCAAGTCATCAGCAT
>JANMEI010000019.1:0-5233 GCA_031376865.1 Acidimicrobiia bacterium
GGAGTGCAATTCCGGCCGCCACCGATGCGTTGCTTGCTGATGACAAACAAATCGCTCGGGCGATCATCGAGCGCGATGCGTTTATCAATCAGCTATATGCCGACATCGAAGAGTTGATCCAGCACTGTTTCGTGACACAAGCGCCTATCGGACACGAAATGCGCTACTTGTTGTCCATGCTTCGAATCGTGCCTGAAATCGAGCGAAGTGGCGATCTGGTTGGACACATTGCCCGTCGAGCGACGCGTGGTATCGGCTCAGCGCTCACCCCTCGTCTGCGAGGGTTGATCGAGCAAGCTGGAATTGTGGCGGAACGACTCTGGATTTCGATGGAAGAAGTGCACCGCAATCGTGATGCTGATTTGGCTGAGCGGCTTCGTCAAGACGACAGCGAACTCGACGAGTTGCATTCGTCGATAATCGCCGAGGCGATTGACGCTGCCCTGCCGACCGCGATCGCTATGGAGGTTGCACTCGTTGCTCGCTTCTATGAACGGGTCGGCGACCACGCGGTGAACATTGCGAATCGACTGCGATATGCGTCGATAGGTGCCGGCCCGCTCGATCACCGGTGATCTGATGGCCATCTGGACTCGTCCGACGGATGTCGGGTCTTCGGCTGATGTCGTTGAACTACGCGAACAACTGACGGCTGCCAAATCCGAGCTTGCAGCACTCACTGACAACTATGAACGACTGCGCGGCGCGCTCGAGGCATCAAACGCGGGCGTTGTGGTGGTCGACGAACACGGCGATCGACTATTCGACAGCCTCGTTGATGTCACCGACGCTGATCCGGGGGCGTTGCTATTAGTGAAGCGTGTGATCGAAGGAGCCCTCGGTGAAGTGTTTGATGGAGTCGCCGGCCCGATCGAGCGGGCCGTGGAATTGTACGGACCTCCACGAAAAAACTTGGTGGTCACGGTCGAGACGATTCGGACTTCTCAGCGGCTGACCGGTGCAGTTGCCATCGTCACCAATGTCACCGAACGTCAACGTCTCGACGCTTTGCGGCGTGACTTTGTCACCAACGTCAGCCACGAACTTCGGACACCTGCCGGAGCGATGTCCGTGCTCGCCGAAACCTTGGTCGGCGAAACGCAAGTGACGTCACCGAATGAGCAAACCGTGGCCCGCCTCGCCCGCCGGATGGAAGAAGAATCTCGACGCCTCAGCCGTTTGGTCAATGACCTTCTGTCGCTTGCGCACGCCGAAGAGCGTGGTGCTGGATCGGAAGAAATGAGCGTCAGCAGTTTGGTGAGCGATGCCTTGAACCGGATCGAATCGGCGGCAGATGTAGCCCAAGTTGTGCTGCAAGTCGGCACCTGGAACACCGCGCTCCGCGTCGCTGGAGATCGAAGCCAACTCACCAGTGCAGTGTTCAATCTGTTGGACAACGCCGTGAAGTATTCAACTTCCGGGTCAACCGTTGATTTACACGTAAAGTTCCCTGTTACCCAAGATGGTGAGAAGTATCTCGGTGACCGCAACTATGTGTCGATTGACGTCATCGACTCTGGAGTCGGCATTCCCATGCGAGACCGAGAACGAATTTTTGAGCGGTTCTACCGGGTCGACAAGGCCCGCGCCAGCGACACCGGGGGCACCGGGTTGGGTTTGGCGATTGTACGAAATGTGGCACGGAGTCATGGAGGCGAAGTCATCGTGAAATCGATTGAAGGACAAGGATCGACCTTTTCACTATTACTTCCTGTCGTTGAGAGGACAGTATGAATATCGCAATGCTGAATGAAGATCCGGTGGTGTTGATCGTTGAGGACGAAGAGTCGTTCATTGACGCGTTGACGGTCGGCCTTGAGCGCGAGGGTTTCCGAGTGCGCGTCGCCCGAACCGGCCCCGAGGCACTCACCCAGTTTTCAAAACATCGTCCCGATCTCGTGTTGCTTGATGTGATGTTGCCGGGAATGTCGGGTGTAGACGTCTGTAAGTCCATCCGAGCTACCGGTGATTCCACGCCAATCATCATGGTCACCGCTCGTGACGGCGAAGTTGATGTGGTGTTGGGGCTGGAGTTTGGCGCTGACGACTACGTGTCGAAGCCGTACCGGTTGCGCGAGCTGGTTGCTCGTATGCGTGCAGTGCTTCGGCGGCAATTGCCTGCGACCGGTGGTGGGCCGCGTGATTTGCCAATCAAACAGGTTGGTGATGTGCAACTTGATCCTGATCGACACGAGGTCCGAGTACGTGACGAGATCGTCAGCATCCCTCGCAAAGAGTTTGAACTCCTTGAGTTGTTTATGGATCGCGCTGGGCGTGTGGTGAGCCGCGACTACGCCATTGAGCAGGTCTGGGGTGATGACTACGTTGGGGATACCAAAACGTTGGATGTTCATGTCAACCGTTTGCGAGGTCGGATCGAAGAAGACCCGGCAAAGCCAACGCGGATCGTGACGGTCCGTGGCGTTGGGTATCGATTTGAGTTACCCCGTTAAGCTCACAGGGTATGACCCTGTCGCTGACTGACATTCGAGCACTTCCCAAAGTTCTCTTGCACGACCATTTGGACGGTGGTCTGCGGCCTCAAACAATGTTGGAGTTGTCTGACGAAATCGGATGGACGCCACGACTGCCCTCGACCGACCTCGCAGAGTTGCAAGCTTGGTTTACCCGCGGCGCCGAGACGAAAGACCTACTGCAGTATCTCGCCACGTTTGAACACACGCTAGCGGTGATGCAGACCGAAGCCGCGATCGAACGGGTCGCAGCCGAGGCCGCTTTTGACCTTGGCGTCGATGGCGTTCGATATGCCGAAGTGCGGTTCGCGCCAGAGCTTCATCAAGGCGGCGGCCTCGGCCTGGAAGCAGTGGTCGAAGCGGTCCAAGCCGGGTTTCGGCGAGGGTCACAAGAAGCCGCATTGGTGGGTCACCCCATCACGGTCAACACCATCATTTGCGCGATGCGCACCGAGCAACGATCGCTTGAGATAGCGCAACTAGCCGTTCGTATGCGAACGAACGACCCGCGCGTCGTTGCGTTCGACTTGGCTGGCGCCGAAACTGGATGGCCACCATCGCTACACATCGAAGCACTGGAGCACATTCGCCGCCATCAAATGCATCTCACGATCCATGCCTCTGAGCCGCCAGATCTCGAGTTGATCACTGATGCGCTGGCGCTTGGAGCGGAACGAATTGGCCATGGTGTTCGTCTGCTCGCTGACATGACCGACATCGACTTCATGACCGGTGAGGCCACCATGGGGCCGGTGGCGCGTTACATATTGGAACGCCAGATCCCCCTTGAATTGGCACCCACCTGTAACGTCCAAATCGGCGCCGTTGAGTCCATCTCGCAACATGCCATCGGCCCGTTTCTGCGGGCGGGCTTTCGTGTCAACGTCAACACCGACAATCGGCTGATGTCCAACGTCAGTGTGTCGAGCGAAGTGCATGTTGTCGCTGACGCATTCAGCCTCACCCGTGCCGAAGTCGGCCGGATTGCACTGAACGGTATCGACGCGTCGTTCGGTGACTGGTCTGAACGACAGGCGATACGTGCCGAGATCGAGCGGGCTTATTCGTGACACTTTGTCGAGTTGTGACAGCGCTTTCATTCTGCCCGATAGCATCGGGAAATGAGCACGCGAACGATCAACGTCACGATCTGGAACGAATACCTCCACGAGGTCAAAGAACCAGCCATTGCCAAGGTGTATCCGACCGGCATTCATGGCGCGCTGGCGCAAGAACTTGGCGTTAAAACCGACTTCAACATCCGAACGGCAACGCTCGCTGAGCCATCACACGGACTCACCGACGACGTCATCGATTCGACTGACGTCATGATTTGGTGGGGGCACATGGGCCATCACCTGGTCGATAATGAGGTTGTCGCCAAGGTGCAAGAAGCAGTGCTCAGCGGAATGGGTTTGATCGTCTTGCATTCGGGGCACTACTCCAAGATCTTCAAGCGCCTGATGGGGACCAACTGCTCGTTGCTGTGGCGAGAAGCCAACGAGAAGGAACGCCTCTGGGTGGTTGAGCCGTCGCATCCGGTGATGGAAGGAATCCCTCCCTACTTCGAACTCGAAACCGAAGAGATGTACGGCGAACGATTCGATGTGCCAACGCCTGACGACGTGTTGATGCTGAGTTGGTTTCAAGGCGGAGAGGTGTTCCGCAGTTGTGCGACGTGGCGTCGTGGCCATGGCAAGGTTGTGTACTTCCGTCCCGGCCATGAGGAGTATCCGACGTATCACAACGAGCATGTTGTGCGAGTAATCACCAACTCCTGCCGATGGGCAGCACGAACAATTACTCTGCGGACTGATCTTGCCCCCAACTCGCCAGCTCTTGAATGGGTGCCGGGTGCATCGGATCGGGCAACGGCTGCAGCTCAAGCCGGATCGGCCAGTGTGGGCGCATGACCGCGTCTTCAATTCGGGTTGGCATCATCGGCTCTGGCGATATTGCCCAGGCCCACTACAAAGGCTACGTGGCGGCCGGCGCAAAAGTAGTTGCCGTCTGTGACACCGACATTGACCGACTGGCAGCACGCCAACACGACTGGGATGTGTCTACGGGCTACACCGATGCAGCGGACCTGTTAGCCGATAACAGTATCGATGCGGTTTCCATTTGCACGCCCAACTCGTCGCATCATCCGATCACGATGGCTGCGGCGAAAAAAGGCAAACACATCTTGTGCGAAAAGCCAGTATCGCTCGACATTGCACAGGGCGAAGAAATGGTTGCCGCGTGCGAAACCGCCGGCGTGGTGTTTCAAGTCGGCCACCACATGCGGTCCTGGGCAGCTGCTACCAAAGCAAAGGAACTGATCGACAGCGGGGCGATTGGGCGTGTGTGCGAAATCCGCCTTCGTCAGTCTCATGACTGGGGTGGGGGAGAACCTCGCGGCGTCTTCGGGTCAAAGGCTCATTCAGGTGGCGGAACCTTGTTAGACAACGGTTGCCACCTCTTCGACCTTGCTCGCTATCTTGGCGGCGAGGTTAATCAAGTGTACGCGCGCATAGCAACGTTGAAGTACGAAGTGGAAGTCGAAGATACCGCAGTGGCAAATCTTGATTTTGCGTCCGGAGCAATCGGGCTTGTCGAGGCGGCCTGGACTGCCACGGGATTCCAAGAGGCATTTTGGGTGTATGGCACCGAGGGCTCCGTCGAGTGCGACAACTTGGTGAGCGCCGACACCTTGGTGCATCGCTTCCGAATTGCGAACACCAAAAGTTGGAGCGACCCGAGCGTTGCCAAGTACG
>JANMEI010000302.1:0-7646 GCA_031376865.1 Acidimicrobiia bacterium
TCCTCGTGCACCTTGAACCCGCACGCGCCACCCTCCACCAGCGCCTCGATCAGTGGCGCCTCATCAGACGACGAACCCCGTGCTAGGAAACCAATGTTCACCGGCCACGCATCGAACGCATTAAACGCATGCCGAAGAGCCCAAGGCGAGTTGATGCCGACGCCCCACACCGGCCCAAACTCTTGGCCGATAATGGTCGTCACCCCAGCGGCCAATGACGCTTCCATGATTCGTGGCGACAGTAAGTGCACATGGGTGTCAATGGCACCTGCCGTGGCAATCAGCCCTTCGCCCGATACAATCGTGGTGCCGGTGCCGACCACCACATCGACGCCTCCCAGAGTATTGGGATTGCCGGCGCGACCAATGGCGTGGATTCGTCCCGCCCGAATACCAATCGACACTTTTCCGATCCGCTGCATCGCATCGATGATGACCACGTTAGAAATCACCAGATCGCAGGTGTCGGCCACCGAACGAGCTTGTAGATGCAGGCCGTCTCGCGCTGTTTTCCCAAAGCCAGCAATGAATTCTTCGCCGCGCTGTTGCGCGTCAAACTCGATCTCGATGATCAGGTTGGTGTCGCCTAGCCGTATGCGGTCGCCAACCGTCGGCCCGTAGATAGCGGCGTAGTCGCCGGGCAGAATCGACCCAAGGTCGGTGTGCTGACGAGGCAACTCGGCTTCGTGATGCTCATGCGCTGCAGTCATATCAGTCGTCCATTCCTAGATAGCCCTGTGCTATGGCTCGCTCATAGGCGCGCAGACGAACGTCCTGATCATCCAGCGGTCCGTCAACCAACCCGGCAAAACCAATCGCCACCCGGTCGCCTCCGATTGGGGTCATGGGGGCGGGCGTCACGATGCCCTGGTCAAATCGAAGCGATGAGCCCGCAGGTATTGCCAACCGCATACCGTATGCAACTTTACGGTCGAAACGCAGCCGAGAGTTCGTTTCAAAGAAGTGGAAATGCGACGTGATGCTGATCGGCACATCCGATGTGTTCAACACCTCAAGCACCAGCTGAGCGGGGAGCAGAAACGATTCAGTCGATGCTGGCACCACCTGACCGGGAACGAGGTGATCGTCATCGACGGCAGATGGGTGATCGCTCAAACGAAACGGATCCCGAACAACGATGAGGCGAGTCCCGTCATCAAAGACCGCTTCGACCTTCACCTCGGACACGATGTCGGTCACTCCGGGCAAGACGTCGCTGGCGCTTAACACGGACCGGGCCGCATCAGCAGCGGCCAACAATCGAGCGCCGTCGCGAGCTGCTTCGGCGGCGGTGTCGGCAATCAACGCGGTGGCTTCAGGAACATTGAGCCGCAACCCACGGGCCCGCCGGGAGCGCGCCAGTTCTGCCGCAGTGAAAAGCAGCAAGCGATCCCGTTCGGTAGGGGTAAGGCGCATGATCCCACCTTACGGTTTAGCGATCAGGCCAGCGGGTATCGTGAACAAGTCATGGCATCGGCGCATTCACCAACAGATAGGCGAAGTTCGGTCCGTTTGATCAGCCCGCTACGAGACTTTCTCCGCACCGGAGCGGCCGGAGGAGTCTTGTTGGTAGCAGCTGCGGCCACGGCACTGGTGTGGGTCAACGTCGACGCCGCCTCCTACGAATCTGTCTGGGCCACTTCAGCTGCGCTTCGAGTTGGCGGTTGGTCGTTGGACTTGGATCTTCGCCACTGGGTCAACGAAGCCTTGATGACGGTGTTCTTCCTGGTCGTGGGGCTGGAGATCAAGCGAGAGTTGGTCGACGGCGAACTGAGTGACCGAAAGGCAGCCGCATTACCGGTAATCGCAGCGATCGGAGGCATGGTGGTGCCTGCGATCGTGTACACACTTATCAACTCGGACGGAAACGGACGATCGGGGTGGGCGATACCGATGGCTACCGACATTGCCATGGCCTTAGGTGTACTTGCGCTGCTGGGTACTCGGGTTCCTCCAGCGATCAAACTTTTTCTACTGGCCCTCGCCATAGTCGACGACATTGGATCGGTTGTGGTGATTGCCATCTTCTATGGAGACGGCATCCGGTGGGCATGGATGGCCGCTGCTGTGTGCTGCTTGGGGTTGATTCTGGTAGCAAAACTACTGTCCAGCCACCAACTGGTGTTGTACACGGCGTTGGGTATCACGCTCTGGCACGCGATGTACCGGGCTGGCATACACCCGACGCTGGCTGGCGTCGTTTGCGGTCTATTGGCGCCCACGAAACCAATGCGAAGCGTCGACATGATCGATGCAGACGAGTTGGTTGACGTCTCGACGGTCGATGCCGCTCGACTCACCGTCCGGATTGCCAAAGAATCGGTCTCCGTGGTTGAGTGGCTTGAGCACAAGTTGGTGCCGTGGAGCAGTTATGTGATCGTGCCGTTGTTCGCGCTGGCTAATGCCGGCATCCGCCTGAGCGGGGTGTCTCTTGTCGATTCATTGCGTTCCCGAGTGGCGTTGGGGGTGATTGCTGGACTGGTGGTTGGCAAAGCAGTCGGCATTACTGCGTTCAGTTGGATCGCCGTTCGGCTGGGCGTAGCGCAGTTGCCTGTTGGGGTGGGTTGGCAGCACATTGCCGGTGCTGGGGCACTTGGAGGGATCGGATTCACTGTTTCGCTATTCATTGCTGACCTCGCTTTCGAGTCCGAAGTGCTCAAAGATCAGGCCAGATTAGGAATCTTTGCGGCCACGGTCATGGCAGCGGTCCTTGGGGCGGTAACCTTCTACGCCCTACCCGATCGTCGAAACCTGGATATCGCAGAACATGCAGACCGCTGTTGAAGCCCTTGAGGGCAACCATGCCAAGCTCACCGTCACGCTGGACGACGCTGACTTCGATAAAGCGCTTGGCGCTGCGTTTTCAAAGATTGCCAAAGAGGTTCGCATTCCCGGATTCCGTCCGGGCAAAGCACCTCGTCGAATCCTTGAACAGCGCATCGGCAAAGAGTACGCCCGGGGCGTCGCGCTCGAAGATGGGTTGCCCGAGTTTTATGTCGCTGCTGTGCAGCAAGAAAACCTCGATGTCATCAACATCCCACAGCTCAACTTGCTGTCCGGTGGCGACGAAGGGGTTGTCAGTTTCGATGCAAATGTAGAACTTCGTCCCGACGTTCGCGTACCCGGCTACGAAGGGCTGCAAGTCACGATTGCCAACCCCAGGGCAACCGAGGCCGAAATTGACGATCAGGTCGATCGTATGCGTAATGCCTTTGCTGTCCTCAACGAAGTTGACCGCAAAGCCCAAAACGGCGACAACATCCGAATCGACGTCAGCGGCACCATCGATGGTGAATCAGTGCCCGGCCTCACCGCCGAGGACTACCTCTACGAACTCGGTGCTGGCACCGTTGTTCCCGAGCTTGATATGCAGCTGCTCGGTACCACCATGGGTGAGCACATCGAGTTTGAGGCACCGGTGCCAGGCGATGACGACAGCGCTCCAATCATGTTCTCGGTCGACATCAAGGCCATCAATGAAAAGGTGCTGCCGGTAGCTGACGACGAGTTCGCCAAGTCCAACTCGGAGTTCACCACCATTGCTGACCTGCGGGGCGATATTGCCAAACGCGTCGGCATGGTCAAGCGAGTGCAGTCCTACATCTCGTTGCGAGACGCAACCATGCAGGCCCTGGTCGAAGTGGCCGACATCGACGAGATCCCGAAGGCGTTGCTCGATGTTGAAGCGCAGAACCGCCTCCGAGACATGCAAAACCGTCTCTCGCAACAAGGCGCGTCGCTCGACCAGTACATCAACGCCACTGGCCAGTCTCCTGAAGAACTGATGGCTGAACTACGCGAGCAGGGTACCAACAATGCCAAGGCAGATCTGGCGTTGCGCTCTGTCGCCAAGTCCGAAGGAATGACGGTCTCGGACGACGATCTGACGGCGGAAATCGGGCGTCTCGCCGATCGCTTTAAAATGAAGCCCAACCAGGTCCGGCGCAACATCACCAATAACGGTCAAATGAACGTGCTCCGTGCCGATGTGCTGAAGTCGAAGGCCCTCAATTGGCTCATGGAGCACGTTTCGTTGGTCGATGAAAGCGGTCATGCAATCGACCGTAAGGATCTCGAGCTTTCTGCCGATGAACAGGCAGCGGCCGACGAAATCGTCGATCGATCCGAAATGAACGAGCAAGATGACCACGATAACGATCATGATGACCACGACGGTCATGACCACGACTGAGCCTCGGTTCAGTCAGTCGGTGTCTTTTCCGTTTTTGTCACTTCAGTTCCGATAACTTCCCCGCATCAGACAGGATTGCTGCAATGAATCGAATTATGAACTACATGGTCCCGACGGTTGTTGAACAAACCAACCGTGGCGAACGGGCCTATGACTTGTACAGCCGCCTGCTGAAAGAACACATCATCTTCGTCGGTACGCCTATCGACGATGTGATTGCCAACCTGCTGTGTGCGCAGCTGTTGTTTCTGGAATCAGAAAACCCCGACCGTGACATCAACATCTATATCAATTCCCCGGGCGGTGACGTCACCGGTTTGATGGCCATCTATGACACGTGTCAGTTCATCCGAAACGACATCTCCACCATGTGCTTCGGTCAAGCTGCTTCGGCCGCTGCGGTGTTGTTGGCGTCCGGTACTCCTGGCAAGCGATTTGCGCTTCCGCATAGTCGCATCCTCATCCACCAGCCGTATTCCGGTGCTGGCGGGCAGGCGTCTGACATCGAGATCCAGGCCCGTGAACTTGGTCGTATCCAAACTGACCTCGAAGACATTTTGGCTCGTCATACCGGCCAAACTGCCGAGAAGATTCACAAAGACACCGACCGGGATTACATCATGTCCGCCGAAGAAGCCAAGACGTATGGCATTATCGACCACGTGATTTCCTCCCGAGAACTGCCGTTGGCTGACGCCATCGCCCACTGACGCTCATGACGCAGACATTCGCTTCAGTATCGATCGGAGTTTGACATGGCTAAGTTCGGTGACGGTGGAGACCTGCTGAAGTGTTCCTTCTGCGGGAAATCCCAAAAGCAGGTCAAAAAGCTCATTGCCGGTCCAGGTGTGTACATCTGCGACGAGTGCATTGAGCTGTGTAACGAGATCATTGAAGAAGAACTTGCCGACACCGGCGAAGTTCGATTCGACGAATTGCCTCGTCCGAAACAGATCCATGCGTTCCTTGACGAGTACGTGATCGGGCAAGACCAAGCGAAAAAGCAGCTCGCAGTAGCGGTGTACAACCACTACAAGCGCATCCAAACCGGCGCTGGCGAATCGTCCAAGCATTCCGAGATAGAGCTGGCCAAATCCAACATCTTGCTGCTGGGCCCGACCGGCTGCGGTAAAACCGAATTGGCTCGTACCTTGGCGCGCATGTTGAATGTGCCGTTCGCCATCGCCGATGCCACTGCGTTGACCGAAGCTGGATACGTCGGCGAAGACGTCGAGAATATTTTGTTGAAGCTCATCCAGGCTGCCGACTACGACGTGAAGAAGGCCGAAACCGGCATTGTCTACATCGACGAGATCGACAAGATTGCCCGCAAATCCGAGAACCCATCCATTACTCGTGATGTGTCCGGTGAAGGTGTGCAGCAAGCGCTGCTGAAAATGCTCGAAGGCACCGTGTCGTCGGTTCCTCCTCAGGGTGGTCGTAAGCACCCACATCAAGAGTTCATTCAGATCGATACCACCAACGTCTTGTTTATCTGTGGTGGCGCATTTGCTGGCCTCGACAAAGTCATCGAAGCGCGCATCGGCCAGAAGGGCATCGGCTTCAACAGCCGTGTCTATTCCAAGTCTGAGCGCGACCCAGGCGAGTGGTTTGCTCAGGTGCTTCCTGAAGACCTCACCAAGTACGGGCTGATCCCTGAGTTCATCGGTCGTCTCCCAGTCGTGGGAGCAGTCACGTCGCTCAACCGAGAAGCGCTGGTGCGGATCCTCACCGAGCCGAAGAACGCGTTGATCAAGCAGTACAAGAAGTTCTTCGAATACGACGGCGTTGCGTTGGAGTTCACCGACGACGCGCTTGAAGCTGTCTCTGACCAGGCGTTGCTCCGTGGTATCGGTGCCCGTGGCTTGCGAGCCATCCTCGAAGAGGTGCTGCTCAACGTCATGTACGACCTACCAGGCCGCAGCGATATCGCCAAGTGCGTCATCACCCGCGAAGTTGTTTTGGAGAAGGTCAACCCAACGTTGGTGCCTCGTTCTGACGACAAACCAGAACGTCTCCGCCGCGCCGCTAGCTAACTTCGTCAAGATTGTTTGCTAGACCAGATCTGTGTCAGTTGATGGTCCCCGTCCGCCCAAAGTGTTGAATTACCCATTCGATGTTGCCGAAGCCCTTGAGTGGCTTGACAGTCACGTCAACATGGAAAAGGGCGCGTATGCGAACGACGTGGTCGGGGTAGCGCTTCCGCCTCGCCGACTCGATCCTCCCAGCTTGGACCGTATGCGCACATTGCTTCGTTTTTTGGGCGACCCTCAACTTGATGTCCCCTTCATCCACCTCACTGGCACCAATGGCAAAGGGTCCACCGCACGGATGGCCGCGTCGTTGTTGAGTGCCTCAGGCCGTACCGTTGGCACCTACACTTCGCCGCACTTGCAAAAGCTTAACGAGCGCATTGCGTACAACGCCGGTCCTATTCCAGACACTGATTTGGCCGATGTGCTGAGTGACGTTGCCCTAGCCGAAGAAGCGGGCGGTGAGGCATGCAGCTTTTTCGAACTCACCACAGCGGCGGCGTTCCGGTGGTTTGGCGACATCGCTGTAGAAGCGGCTGTCATCGAAGTGGGGATGGGCGGCAACTGGGATGCCACCAATGCCGGCGACGGAGCGGTTGGCGCGATCACCAACATTGACCTGGATCACATGAACTTTTTTGGGCCAACACGTGAAGACATTGCCCGCGAAAAGTCGGGCATTTTCAAACCCGGCGCTCACGCGCTGGTTGGCGAACGCGATCCAGAAATCGCCCAGCTGCTGCACAACCTTGCCCATGAGCGCGAAGCGGCAGAGGTGTGGCAGCGGGGGGCCGAGTTTGATGTGCTGTCCAATCGGCTAGCGATGGCCGGCCGTGTTCTGACCTTAAACACCCCAGGTGCTCGCTACGAAGATGTTTTTGTGCCGCTACACGGTTCGCACCAGGGCGACAACGCAGCTATTGCACTCGCCGCAGTTGAAGCGTTTCTCGGTGAACCACTCAGCATCGAAGCTGTTCAAGAAGGCTTTGCGTCGGTGAAAAACCCCGGTCGTCTCGAAGTGGTCGCCCGTCGCCCGCTGGTGGTGCTGGATGGGGCGCATAACCCGGCTGGATCGGCTGTGCTTCGCGCCGCGCTCGACGAAACGTTTGCGGCATGTGAAAACCGCGTGATCGTGATGGGTCTGCTCGACGGTCGTGACGAGTTGGACATGGTGCGCGACGTGTGCAGCGGGGCAACGCATGTGATTGCCGTTGCTCCGTCTTCGCCACGAGCAATGGACCCGCAACGAATCCGCATCGCGTGCGAATCACTGGGCATTCCCGTTGGCGTTGCCCGTACTGTTCCTGATGCACTTGCGCGCGGCAAAGAATTGACCGGCGAAGCTGATCTGCTGCTGGTGACCGGCTCGCTGTATCTCATTGGTGAGGCGCGTCCGCTCTTAGTGAAGTTGTAACTGCTGC
>JANMEI010000032.1:0-2107 GCA_031376865.1 Acidimicrobiia bacterium
GCGCTTGGGCGGGTTCTATCGGTCGTTGCTACAGGGCTTGGATTTTGAGTGTATCGAATCGTTGTTGCGGGGTGTCCCATCCGAGAGTTTTTCGGGGTCGCGTGTTGAGTTCATTTTCGACTTCTAGGAGCCGTTCCGCGGAGTGTTGAGACAAGTGGGTGCTCTTGGGAAAGTAGCCCCTTAAAAGTCCATTGGTGTTCTCGTCACTTGGCCGTTGCCAGGGCGAATGCGGCTCGCAAAAGAACACCGGCACACCGGATTCTTCGGTGAACTCGTGATGGCGTGCCATCTCGATTCCCTGGTCCCATGTCAATGACAACCGTAATTGTGCAGGTAATTCGTTGAACCGACGAATCATTGCTTCTTTGAGCTGTTCCGCTGTCCTGGCACCCTCGATATGAACGAGCATCGTGAACCGAGTAACCCGTTCGACGAGGGTCCCGATCGCGGAGCCATTGAACTCACCAATAATGAGGTCGCCTTCCCAATGACTAGCCTCAGAACGATTGGCAGCGCCCGGTGGCCGTTCCGATAGCGGACGCATTGGTGTCGTGAAACGTTGCGGCTTTTCGCCACGCCGACGCCGTCGTCGTTGCAACCGACGTGTCCGTAATGCCTTCTCGCGACGCAACTCGATCAACGGGTTGTAGACACCACGATAAATCGACTCCGGCGAAATAGACACACCGGCTTCGCTTTTGGCTAACGATACTGAGATCTGTTCCGGGCTCCACTGCTTATCCAACAGAACCTGAACGGCTTCGTTGATGGCCGGATCAGCCAGCTTGTGAGCTTTTGGCCGGGGCCGCCTCGCCAGCATTTTCGATTGCGCGTCAAAGGCTGATACTCACCCGTCGCCTCGTTGGTGTTGCGGGCGATCTCGCGACATATCGTCGACACGGCACGGCCGGGAAGAAGCTTGGCAATACTTCGCCCCGTCATCGCCGCTCAACCAACGCCGCAGCTCTAACTTGCCGCCACGGTGATGACTCGGAGAAGCAGCTGCGGCAACAGCAGGCGACAACGACGTGGCCGTAAAAAGCAAAACAAGCGCAATGAAAACACCCCTTGATCTGCTGAACAAAAGTGTTCCGATGGACTACACAGTTCCGAATCGGCTTATGCGATCGCGCTTGAAGAGACCGAACACAGAGTCGGCGATTTCGTACGACACTGACCCGTTTCTTCTGAGGCGCAAGCCACCAAATAGGAGCGGTCAGGAGGGTGATGAGCAAACTCAACGAGGTCGCTTTTCAAATTCGAACAATAATTCGTACATCAAATTCAACGCCTGACGATTGAGGTCCTCATCGAGTTCTAGAGAACGAGTAAGCAGGGGCTCTCCTTTAATCGTTTGGAAGAGGACGCTTTCCCAGGATTCGCTCGTCTCGCCCCTGCCCATTCGGCGAGTTGCCCACTCGTGAAAACCCGCAAGCGGTTCGGTCGGATCTCCATCAGCGAAGCCAACGAAGTAACTAGCCGCTGTCGCCCATCGATCCTCAATCAACCAAAACTCGGGCCGTCGCTGAATGGCACGGACACGATCAAAGAACTTCATCGTGGAATCAACTTCAAGTCAGTGGAATATTTGAACTGCTTCATGTACTCCGCCGAGGGCAAACCATTGGGACCTGTGAACGAGTCATAGATCTTTCCGTCTTTCAAAACGACATCGTGGAACCGCCAAAGCCCATCGGGATTGTTTACCGACGGTCCCAATTTCGGTCCGTCAGATGTAATCCGCATAACCCGCCCTCCGCCAAGGTTTTGTTGAATCTGAGTAGCGCACTCAGCACAGTTGCCCCCGACTTGGACAGGCCAGCAATCTTGGTTGTGAACCAGGACAGCGGTTTCGTTGAGCACGACGTAGAAGGTGTGGTCGTACTCGACGGTGAGGTCAAGCATCGGTGCCGCACCCGGAACCTGCTGGAGTTCTCCGATGGTGACAAGGTCCCCATCAGCTGTGAGGAGTCGCTCGCCACCTCTCAAGTCTTTGGCTTCGACCCGCAGTTTGGTTGTGTCGTTCCAAAAGCGGTGGTGATCGGTGGTGTGGATCGTCTCAACACCATCATCGGTGAGCACAACAAGGTCGAGGAGGTCATCGTCG
>JANMEI010000135.1:0-2374 GCA_031376865.1 Acidimicrobiia bacterium
CGATTAATCGCACAGCAAACGAAATTGCAACGCCAGAAAATGCAGCGCGCTTACCAATTCCGATGTTTACTAAGTTGTTGGTCATGGAGGCCGACGGAGTGCTCACGGCAACTCAGGCAAAGCAAGTGTTGGCCGAGATGATGGAGGATGGCGGTGATCCGGCCGACATAGCGACCGCTCGTGGGTTCGAAGCGGTTGATGCGTCGGTGATCGATGGGTTGGTTGATCAGTTGATTGCTGCCCATCCGGCTGAGTTCGAACGGCTGAAAGCCGGCGATGCCAAGGTGGCTGGGTTCTTTGTTGGCGCAGCCATGAAAGCCAGTGGCGGCAAAGCCGACGGCAAAGCAGTCACCGCAACCCTGCGCTCGCGCGCCGGCCTCTAGCGCGTAGGGTCGAGTGGCGAGCGGAGCGAGTCCGATGGGCCCGAGCTTCAGTTTCGCGTCGTGGCGGCAACGGTCTGAAACCAGCTGCGACGCCAAGCAGCAACGAAGCCAGTAGCGCCATCATGACTCCGCTAGTAAGCGGAGCAAGTCCACCAGTAAGCACAGTGATAATCGGGATAGAGACGGCCGTAGCTCCGAAGTAACGGCGGTTGCGGGAACGTATTCCCGCAACGATGAGTACCAGGCCGCCAACGAGCGCAAACCGACCGGGGTGCATCCGTCCACTCACGATGGTGCCGTCGGTCCCGGGGAAGTACAGCCCGACCATTATTTGACCTGGCGTGCACTCGGTGGTCATGTAGCCATCCCACCCGGTGACGTTGATACAGCTCCCGGGAATGAAGGCGCCGGGCGAATAGATCGAGTCCGATCCAGCTTGGGTGGCCCACGGGAATCCAAGCGAAATCAGCAGTAACGCAGCGGCCACCAACACCGGCATCGGTGGCGAGTGGTGCTCAGACATGTGGTTCTGCTGGCGGTACAACTGGTCCAGCTGGAGTGTCAGTGGGTCGGCCGGGTGCCGTCCAGGCGGCAAGGCCTGCCGCAGCCGTGCTGAGTGTGCCAAAGAACGCCTGGTTGGAATTGATCGAGGGGAGCAGGAACGCAATCCACGCGAACCCCATTCCGGCGGCACCACCGGCGCAGAGTTGCCAGGCCCGTTCATCGGCAAGGCGGAACACCTTCCGGGTCATCGGCGCAAAGAGCATCGTCACCGAACCGAGCACAAACACCGTCCATAATTTCAAGTTTTGGGCGCCGATGTCACCGTTTTCGGGCCAAATCAACCAGATACAGGTGCCAACGAGTGCGCTGATCGCCAGTAACGCATAGGGCTCTCGTTTCGACGCAACCTTGACCGCTTGACGAACCTCACCGAAGGCAGCTTGGGTCGTCTGGGCCGCCTGAGTTGTTTGAGCTGCGTAAGCCGCCTGCCACGCTGTTTGTTGAGTGGGCCCTGGCTGGGGTGGTTGCTGTTGTGGTGGTGGCTGTTGAGGTGGTGGCTGTTGAGGGGGAATGAAGTATCCGGGCGGGGGACTGGCTGTCATGCAGTTCTGACGACCGAGACACGTGGTTGGTTCCCGGTTGGTTCCCGGTTGGTTCTGCGGGGATCTAGTGGGAGCGAACGGGGAAGTCGCTTTCGATTCCAGCGAGCAGCGCGTCCAGCAGACCCTTCCGCGTGCGCAATTTAGTGGCGAGGTGTGCCTCGGGGTTCAGCCCGGTAGCAAGCGCTGCTGCTGCTGACTGGGCGGTACTGAGCACCAGGTCGGGTTCCACCACTTGGTCCACAAACCCGGCGGCCAAAGCTGCGTCAGGCGAGAACGGCTCGGCCAAAATCGCGGATCGCTGGTAGGCGGCCGGAGTCAGTCGGTTACGTAGTAAGGCCAACGCCGGGTTGGGCATGGTCATCCCGATCGCAACTTCGTTGGCCACTAACCGAAACGCTCCGGCAGCGGCGACTGAGGTGTCGCACGACAACAGCAGGAAACAGCCCATGGCAACGGCATGACCGGTACAGGCGATCACGACAGGTCGAGGAAACGACAGCAACCGATGCGACAACTGGAATCCGCCGCGCAACATGTTGACGGCATCGACACCTCCGGCTTGCAGTACCTTCAGATCGAATCCACCGCTGAGCAAACCAGGCCGACCGGCCAACACAATTGCAGCACCGTCAGATTCAGCGTCATCTAAGGCAGCGTTGATTGCAGCTTGATTATTCGGCGAGAGCGCATTGGCCTTGCCATCATCAAGCGTGATCGTATGAACGCCGTCGTTGCGGACGACAGAAACTGGACTGTTGGTCATGCAAGTAAGTATTCACCAACGCCGACGAGAGGGCGGTTTGGCTGCGATGATCTTGTCTGTGAATCCGTATGAACTTGCTGAACAGGCAGCCGCCGCGCTGACCCAAAAGACCGGCGTCAATC
>JANMEI010000122.1:0-3106 GCA_031376865.1 Acidimicrobiia bacterium
GAGTTGCTCGAAGATGACCCGTATTTGGCACAGATGCTGTCGGAAATCGAAGACCTCTACCGCGATCTCTAGCCGATGAGTTGGCCAACGGTGTAAATCGCCACACCCACCAAACCGCCGACAACAGTCCCGTTGATCCGAACGAACTGTAAGTCTCGGCCGATTTGTAGCTCGATCCGGTCAGCGGTGTCTTGCGGATCCCACTGTTCGACCGTGACCCGAATCCACTCTGCCGCACGATGACCGTGATCAGTCGCAAGTGTCCGAACCAGTTGGACGACCCATCCGTCGACCCTGCGCTGCAACGCTTCATCGTTTCGCAAAGACTGGGCGGCTCGTCGAACAAGCATGTCGACTCGCCCCTTCCATGGTGACGAAGCAGGGTCGACTTGCAAACCCTGAGCGAAACCATCCCACGCTGAGCGGACAAACTGATTGACGTTCGGATGCGTCAACGCTTCGTCTCGCAACGCTTCAACTCGTTGAGCCATCTCCGGGTCAGTTCGCAACTGGGAAAACAGCACATCGGCTTGCGCCATCAGACTGCTACGCAGTTCATGGCCCGGGGTCTGTCGAACCTCTTTCAACAGATCCACTATTCCCGTGAACAACCTGTCAAAGACTCGCTCGTCGATGGACCCCGGCACCCACCACGGGCTGCGTACGGCGAACCCTATTCGCAACGAATCTCGGTTCAGTTCCAACGTGCGAATCACCGCACCAAACCCAGCCTCAAGGAGCTGGTCTCCTCGGCCTTCAGCGATCACCGTTTCGCCGATCGTAGCCAACGCCGGCCCGAAGGCAATGGACTCGATTGCTTCGGTCACCGCATGCTGGAGATGCACGGCAACTTCGTCGGCATCGAGGACGGCGGCAATGCCAGCAGCCCCTCGCAGCAATTGGTGTCCAACCAGCTCTACATTTTTGTCGACGTCAAGCCAAAGTTGGAGTGCAACCGATGGGCCCATCTCAGCGACCCGACGAGCAATGGCGTCGGGCTGCAGAAAGTTCTCTTGCACAAACAGGCCCAGTGATCCACCAATTTCTTTTTTCCGCGTTGGGATGATGGCCGTATGCGGAATCGGTAACCCCAGCGGCCTGCGAAACAAAGCTGTGACAGCGAACCAATCAGCCAAACCACCAACCATGGCCGCCTCAGAAGCGGCCTCGACGTACCCAATCCAAGCGGCGTCAGAGCCCCGGTCAATGATCCTGCAGATCACAAACAACACTGCAGCACCAACCAGCATGGCCAACGCGCCACGCTTCATACGTTTGAGCTGGCCTTTCAACGGGCCCGACCCTTCGGACTCACTACGTTCACCACTCGATCGAGCCACCATTAGGCAGCCAGTTTGTCAGCACCAGCACCTAAGGGGCTCCCACCTGCAAGAATCACACCCATGAGCAAGAAGCCGACGGCTGGAACACATGGCTGGTCCAACTGGGCAGGCAACCAGACTGCCTCTCCACTCCTCGTTGAGCGACCCACCAACGAAGCAGAACTCGTTGACGCAGTGACCCGTTCGTTGCAGGCAAAGCGAAACATCCGCGCCATTGGAAGCGGACATAGCTTTACGGGGGCTGCCATTGCCGACCAGACCCTGATTGACCTTTCGGGGTACAACAGGATCGTGGCCGTTGACAAGGCGACCGGGCTGGTCACCGTGCAGGCGGGCATCACGTTGTCGCAGTTAAACCATCAGCTTGATCAGCTCGGTTTAGCGCTGCCCAACCTGGGCGACATCGCGTATCAAACGATTTCGGGAGCGATCTCTACTGGCGCACACGGGACCGGCGCAGCGCTTGGCGGCCTGTCAACGCAAGTGCGTGAAATGCGCATCGTGAGCGGCACCGGTAACATCGCAACGCTGACCGGTGATGACTTGTCATTGGCCGTGGTTGGCCTCGGGGCATTCGGAGTGATCAGCACGCTTACGTTGCAGTGCGTGCCGTCGTTTAACCTGCATGTGGTTAATGAACCGATGAAACTGAACGCAGTGCTGGGTCGTTTTGATGAGCTGGCTGATAGCAACGATCACTTCGAGTTCTATTGGGTGCCTCACACCAAGTGGGCGCTGACCAAGCAGAACAATCGAACCGATCGGCCGTTGGCGCCTCGTTCGAAAGTTTCGGCATTCACCAACGACTACCTCTTCGAGAACCTGGCGTTCGGAGCGCTCACCAAGCTTGGCAAGCGTCGACCAAACCTGATTCCCCGATTAGCAACCGCGGCGCCGTCGAGCGGGCGTGTGGAGTTTGTCGACAAAAGCTATGAGGTCTTTGTCAGCCCCCGGTTAGTGAAGTTCGTCGAGCAGGAATATGCGATCCCTCGCACTGCGGTTCCCGAAGCATTGCGGGCAATCACCGGAATGGTGGATGCCAAGGGTTATCAGATTTCGTTCCCGGTTGAAGTTCGAGTAACCGCGGCCGACGATGTGGCACTGTCCACCGCCCATGGCCGAGACAGCGGGTACATCGCGGTTCATATGGTGAAGGGTTCAGATCACACCGCGTACTTCAAGGACGTAGAAGATATTCTGCGCTCATACGATGGTAGGCCACATTGGGGGAAACTTCATAAGCGCACTTACGATGATCTAGCGCCCACCTACAAACGGCTCGACGATGTTCGTGCATTGCGAGCCAAGATGGATCCCACCGGGTTGTGCTCGAATACGTATGTGAACCGAGTGCTGGGTCCGGTCGCATGATCGGCTTTCTGATGGCGGTTGTTGGTGCGCTCGGCGTCATCATCTTTGCGTTTCTGTCGTGGCGAGCGCTGGGCGGATCACAGCGCCAACCGAACGCGCTCGACATTGCTCAGAGCGCACCAGCGACCTATCGATGGGCCGGCCGTGCGTGCGCCGTGGTCTTCGTGATCGGCGTCTTTCGCTTTTTTACGTCGTGAGGGACTGAATCGCTATTTCGTTACCGTGAGCGGGATTGGCCCAGCAACCGCACGAGAGTCGGGACGTCCCACTCCATCGATCAGAAACAGTTGATACTTGCCGGGTGGGAGGGAATATCCCAACGTTGGATCACACGAATCGGTGAAGATTTCCGCCGACAGAGTAACTGACTTGCCTGGCTGCAAGGGACGGCT
>JANMEI010000168.1:0-1721 GCA_031376865.1 Acidimicrobiia bacterium
CAACAACGCCGGTTCCAATCCTTCATTTGCTTCGAGAGGTCGGCGCAACCACACGGCATAGGCCAGGCCAATACCAACCAGCCCGCAGGCCACGGCGATGGCAGCCAACGAAATCTTGGTAGAGCCGCTAGATGCAAACTCGTGCACACCAACGGAAGGTTCTAACCAGTGGGTCAATCGCTCGGTGCTTTTCGTGAACGGTAGGTTCATCGCTCCACCAACGAGTGACAGCACGGCTAACACACCAAGGGGCAACAACATTTGCCACGGCGATTCGTGAGGAGTAACCGGGGCGTGATGATCGTCGCCATGCGAGTCGCCGTGGACGGGCACGATGCCACCAGCAGTGGAGTGCAGGAACCGCTCTTTGCCAAAGAACACGAGGAACACCTGACGGCTCATGTAATACGCAGTGAGTAGCGCGGTGAGCAAGCCCATTACCCACAGGATTTTGCCACCTCCAACGGCTCCGCCAAAACCTTCGTATGCAGACAGAAGAATTTCGTCCTTTGACCAGAACCCGCTAAAGGGAGGAACACCTGCGATCGCGAGCCATCCCAATAGGTACGTACCAAAGGTGATCGGCATCCACTTTTTGATGTTGCCCATCAACTTCACGTTTTGCTCGTTGTGCATCCCGTGGATGACCGAGCCAGCACCGAGGAACATCAGCGCCTTGAAGAACGCGTGAGTGATCATGTGGAATGCGGCCGCAGCATTGGCATGCATACCGATAGCCAAGAACATATATCCCAATTGACTAATGGTTGAGTAGGCCAAGATTTTCTTGATGTCGTCCTGGGCAACAGCGATTGTTGCGGCGAAGAGTGCTGTCAAACCGCCCACCCACGCAATGATCGTAAACACCACCGGCGCAGAGACGGACAGGATCGGGTTCACTCGCATCATCAGATACACGCCCGCCGTCACCATCGTTGCGGCGTGAATGAGCGCCGATACCGGAGTGGGCCCCTCCATCGCGTCGGGCAACCACACATACAGCGGCAGCTGAGCAGACTTGCCGCACGCACCGACAAACAACATCAAGGCAGCAGCGGTTGCTGTGTTGCGAGAGATACCGCCAGCCTCAGCGACTGTGAACACGCCGGAGTACGTCAGTGCACCAGTGGCATTAAACAACAGGAACATCGCAATCATCAGACCGAAGTCACCAACGCGGTTGGTAACAAACGCCTTCTTGCCGGCCGTCGCAGCCGAGTCCTTTTCGAACCAGAACGAGATGAGTAGGTACGAACACGCACCCACGCCCTCCCAACCCAAGAACATCAGCACGAAATTGTCGGCGAGCACCAAGCACAGCATCGAGAACACGAACAGGTTGAGATACGTGAAGAACCGTGCAAAGCGCGGATCGCCGTGCATGTAACCAACTGCGTACAGATGAATCAGCGTGCCGATACCAGTAACGAACAAGACCATGGTGATGGCCAGCGGATCAACCAGTGCCGCTACTTTCACGTCGAGCTGTCCAACGGACAACCAGTCAAAGAGCACCTTCGTGATTTGACGCTTCTCACCGTCACGAGACAGGAGGTCGAGAAAGACACCAACAGCGAGCGCAAACGAACCTGCGGTCATCGCCGTAGCGAAATAACCAGCAATCGGTTCGCCGATGCGCTTACCAACCAACAACAGCACGCAGAACCCAAACAACGGGAGCGCGGGAATGAGCCAAACAAGATCAATCATTAATCGAATCA
>JANMEI010000214.1:0-10080 GCA_031376865.1 Acidimicrobiia bacterium
CCTGCTGCTCACCAGCGCACCGGCTCGCCGATCACGCTCGATCCAGCCACGCTCACCACCCACGCTGTCATCGTTGGACAAACTGGATCGGGCAAAACTGGTCTGGGCATTGCGCTGATCGAAGAGGTACTACTAAACGGCACACCGGTCATTTTGATTGATCCGAAGGGCGACCTCACCAACCTTGCTCTGCGTTTCCCGAACCTCAGCCCAGATGAGTTCACACCTTGGGTAGAGGGCGGCGATGGGGCCACCGTTGCCACTCAGTGGAAAGAGGGCCTTGCTTCGTGGGAGATCGATGGCTCTGAGATCACGAAACTACAAGCGCAATCTGATGTGGTCATCTGGACGCCGGGCTCCACCGCTGGCCGCGGACTCAACTTGGTCGGCTCCCTCAGGGCGCCACGATCCGCCACCGATCCTGCATCTCGAGCAGACGAAATTGCCGGCACTGTGGGCGGTTTGCTTCGACTAGTTGGCATTGACTCGGACCCGATGAGCGGTCGCGAACACATCTTCTTGGCCAACCTGTTGGAACGATCGTGGGCCGCCGGGACCGACATTGGACTCGATCAGCTCGTGGGTCAGGTCTTTGATCCTCCGTTCCGCAAGATGGGCGTGCTTGACCTCGATACGTTCTACCCACCCAAGGATCGCAGCGAGTTGGGCATGAAACTCAACGGCCTGATCGCCTCACCTGCATTTGCCTCGTGGGGTGCCGGCGAAGGCCTCGACATCGCAACCATGCTGCACGATCCTGCAACCGGCAAAGCTCGAGCCAGCGTTGTGTGCATTGCACATCTTTCTGATGAAGAGCGTCAATTTGCTGTCGCCAAGATCCTCAGCGCGCTTATTACCTGGATGCGATCCCAGTCCGGCACCTCTTCGCTTCGCGCGTTGCTGTACATCGACGAAGTGCTTGGCTATGTGCCACCAAACGGCAACCCTCCAACGAAAGCACCGATCCTCACGCTGGTTAAACAAGCTCGCGCCTTTGGTTTGGGTGTCGTCTTGGCGACGCAAAACCCGGTCGACGTTGATTACAAGGTGCTCTCCAACGCCACCACCTGGATGGTTGGTCGGCTGCAAACCGAGCGCGACCGTGAACGATTGCTCGATGGCATGCGAACTGCTGCCGGTACCGTCGACATGGATCAACTTTCGGCCACCATCTCGGGCTTAGCAAAACGTGAGTTCATCATGCAACGCGCCGGAGCAGACAAACCAGTCGTGTTCAATTCACGTTGGGCTATGTCATATCTGCGTGGTCCACTCACCGGGTCACAAATCACTGCGCTTGGTGCACTGGGTGGTGTCGGAACCGCCGCGCCTGCTGTGGCCAACGCTCCCGCCTCCCCGGCTGCTTCATCAACAACCACCGGCACCCCAGAGGTGGCTCCGTCGGCTACTCCGGCACCAGCAGTGCCAGCAACGGCCGATGACGAGACAACGATGGTTCCTCCCGTTGCTGACGGCATTACGCAAGGATGGGTTGCTAGCGCTACGACCTGGTTGCCAACCGTGGGCGGCTCACCAAACAGCACCACGTTTTCGCCGGCCTTGGCGGTTCGGCTCAGCATGGTGTTCGACGACACTGCTGCCGATCTTCGCCATGAACAGGAATGGGAAGCGGTTGTACATCCGCTCGCCGCAGTCATCGACACCGATGCAATCGTGTCGGTTGATCACGACGACCGCGACTTCACCTCGATTGCCCCAACCGGCGCCCTGTACGTGCTGCCCGATGCTGACATCAACAAAGCAGCGTGGTTCAAAACGGCCCAAACCCGAATCGTTGAACACGTGGTGTCTAGTCAGTCGCTCACGCTCCAACGCAACGAGCAATTGAAATTGTGGTCACGCCCCGGCGAAACACCAGAACAGTTCGTTGCACGGTGCGATACCGCTGCTGACGATAAGTCCGATGCTGAAGCAGCAAAGCTGCAGACAACGTTGCAGGCACGCATTGATCGCATCAAAGATGCGATCGATACGGCCGAACGAAAACTCGACCAAGCTGACGAAGAAAAGAAAGCAAGCCGGAACGAAGAATTGCTGTCCGGTGCCGGTGCGCTCCTTGGTGCCCTGTTAGGCGGCAAGCGCGGCAAACGATCCATTGGCAGTGCCGTGTCGCGAGCCAGCGGACGTCGCGCTGACACTCGCCGCGAAGGCGCCCAGGCCGAAGCTGCCGCCGACGCGCTATCCGACAAGACCGATGAGCTTGCCCAACTTGAACAGCAACTCGCCGATCAGTTGTTCGAGATCGACGCCAAGTGGGACACCGTGGCCGGAGCGATCACCGAGGCGAGTGTCATTCTCGAAAAGGCCGATGTTCGCGTTGTCGACACGAAACTGGTGTGGTTGCCGATCAGTCGATAGAACCGACTTCCTTACGCCCGGAACGCCTTCGCCATCAACGCGTCGGACGTACGGGCATTACTGACGTCGTACCTGCCGTTGTCCAGCAACTGCTGGGCCGCAACAACCATCGCACCTTGGGCAAATCGAGCAAGCGACCCGCCAACGGACACGCGCCGAACTCCAAGATCACCCAACTCGGTAGCCGACAACGGCGTTGCCAACAGAATGACGTTGACCGGCAAACCGAGCGCCACAACTTGTTCAATTTGTTCGTTGGTCGCAATTCCCGGGGCAAACAAGACATCGGCACCGGCTTCTTTGTACGCGCGCAGACGGTTCAATGTGTCCGCAAAATCGGTGACACCGTGAAGGTGATTCTCACACCGAGCGGTCAGCAATATCCCGTGCCTGTGGGCAGCATTGACGGCTGCTTCAACCCTGGCCGCCGAAACCGTGAGTGATCAATCGAGTTGGCGGCTGGATTCCAGTCTTCGATCGAGATGCCTGAGGCTCCGGCCTCAGCGAGCAGGTTGATCGTCTCGACCACCCCGTCGACATCTTCGGCAAAGCACCGTTCGGCGTCGACGTTCAACGGAATGTTGATCGCGGCCGAAAGAGCACTCACGTGAGCGACAAGTTCGTTACGGGTCACGCCCATGTCTGGCCGGCCGAGCGACCAGGCGAACCCAGCGCTGGTAGTAGCAAGAGCGGCAAAGCCCATTGCCTCTAACAGGCGGGCGCTTCCTACGTCATAGGGATTCGCAATGATGAACGAACCTTCTCGGTGAAGCGACGTGAATTGATCTCGGACGGCTGCGTTGGTCATCACGTCAGCCTGGCAGCAGCGCGACCGAATTGCTGGCGAATTTCAGACAATCGCGTGGAACACGCGCATCGAGTAACTGCGGCGGAGGCTATTTCGCTGGAGCAGCTAACGAAGCGCTCGGGTGTGGCATGCACAGATCGTCGTACTCAGCAATCTGAAGCTGGGTTGGATCGATCGAGCAGGCCGGGCAATTGGGATCTCGTCGCAACTTGAAGGTGCGGAAACTCTGCTCCAACGCATCGTATGTGAGCAGACGACCAACCAACGATTCGCCGAGACCGAGCAACAGCTTGATGGCTTCCATCGCCTGAAGCGACCCAATGATACCGGGCAGCACTCCCAGCACGCCCGCTTCGGCACACGATGGTGCAAGCTCGGCAGGAGGTGGCTCAGGAAGCATGCAGCGATAGCAAGGTCCCTGGTGCGGGCTGAAGACAGACACCTGACCTTCAAAGCGGAAAATGGCACCCATCACGACAGGAATGTTCTTCTTCAACGAGACGTCGTTCAGCAGATAGCGGGTGGGGAAGTTGTCCGTGCCATCGACCACCAGGTCGTAACCATCCAAGATGTCGGCGGCGTTGTCTGCACCAAAACGCACGTCGTAGGTAACAACGTTGACATCAGGATTCAAGCCAACCAATGTCTTTTTCGCAGAGTCAACTTTACGATCGCCGATACGGTCCATGTTGTGCAGGATTTGGCGCTGCAAGTTGGATTGATCAACAACGTCCATGTCGATCACGCCGATGGTGCCAACACCGGCAGCAGCAAGGTACAACGCGCTAGGTGATCCAAGACCTCCGGCGCCCAACATCAACACCTTTGACTCAAGTAGTTTCTGTTGGCCCTTCTCGCCCACCTCAGGAAGCAGCAAATGGCGTTGATAGCGATTGCGTTGATCGGCACTTAACGTCGCCGGAATCCGCCATTCGCGACCCTCGTTCTTCCACTTGCCGAACCCGCCTGCCACGGACAACACATTGGTGTATCCCAATTCGCCGAGGGTCTTGGCCGCGAATGCACTTCGCACCCCACCGGCGCAGTACACGACGATCTGCGCATCGTGGTCGCTGATGCGCGCCTCAACCTGAGCTTCGAGATGCCCCCGAGGGATATGGACCACATTAAGCAATGCACCCTGCTCGTATTCATCAGGCTCACGGACATCGAGGACGACGGTTCCCGGCTCAGCAATTGCTGATTCGGCACGGGCCGTATCGATCTCGGTGATCTGAGTTTTGGCAGAGGCAAGCAGGTCGCGGAATGAAGCCATAGGGAAAGTGTACTTCTAATCCCGACAAGTTTGGTCGGGAATCAGCACGGGTCACATGGTGTCAAGCGCCACGAGCGTTGGCAGGACATCGGCAATCAACCCCTGAACCACCACGGTGGCTCGATCATCCATTTCCGTGGCTGAACCGTTCACTATTACGACCGGGTTCCCGGCGGCAAGGGCCAGCGGAACCATCCGGTTCACCGGTCCAACCGCCAGCGTGGTTCCGATTGCCAATAACAGATCAGCTTCCGTCGCTGCGGTAAAGGCTCGCTCCAAATCCTCGGCCACCAAGTTTTGGCCAAAGCTGATCGTTGCCGATTTCACGACGCCTCCACAGTCTGGACACGACGGATCAACTTCACCACCGCGGACCCGGTCGATGAAGACCTCCATGGGCCACCGCTGATCACACGACCAACAGACAGCCCGACGCATGGTGCCGTGAACTTCGACCACCAGCGAAGGAGACGTGCCCGCCCGCTGATGCAACTCGTCGATGTTTTGTGTCACCAACGCATGGAGTCGACCCTGCTGTTCAAGGTCAACCAGGGCGAGATGCCCGGCATTGGGTTGGGCACTCCAGGCGGGCGAATGCAGGCGGTTTTGCCACGCGATCTCACGTACTTCAGGGTCGTTGAGGTAGTGATGCAATGTTGAGGTGCGCTCGGCCTTCGGGTTCAACGTCCACAGACCCTTTGGGCCGCGAAAATCTGGGATTCCGGAATCAGTCGAGATCCCGGCGCCGGTGAGGACCGTAATGCGCCGAGCACCCGCCACCAACGCTTTGGCTTCCTGCAGCGACCTCATTGCCATTCGTTGACCGTAGCGGGCGCCAACGGAAAGAAAGGCTTGTTATCTTTTACCGTATCGAGATAACATGAAATGCATTAACAGACCTTCTCGCTTCCCCCGCTTGTTTATTGGTATTTACCCTCGGAGGGCAGACATGTCCCGGCAACCCATTCCCCATTCGATTCTCGAACATCCCCCGCTTGAGCAACCGCACCCCATTGCGCATCTGCACCAACTCGCACCTCGGCTCCATACCGTTGGCACGGGCCCGCTGCTCGACCCGGCACTACGAATTGTTCATGTCGTTCCGTGGATTGATCCGTTGGTAGATCGAACCGGCCATGACCCGCGCGGCGACTACGCCGAACGATTTTGGCTAGCCTGCCTTGGCCCGAGCGCAACGTGGCTAATCAGGACGTTTTCCTGGGGTTTCGCGTCGAGCCCCCAGGGCTTCAATCTCGACCTTCCAGAAACTGCAAAAGCGCTGGGAATGGGAGACCGGATGGGGCGCAATAGCCCGTTTGTGCGGGCACTCACTCGAGCGTGTCAGTTTGACCTGGCGGCGTTGGAATCGACCCACCCTTCTGGAACACCAATTCTACGTGCACGTACTACTCTGCCGTGGCTCTCACGCCGTCTTGCTGCCACCCTCCCAGCGATGTTGCGCCAAGAACATCAAAAATGGCTTGAGGCGTCGGCCGCCACGATGGCTGCCGAACGAAAGGCAGCAACCGCGTAACGCTACGACGACTTGACGCGACGCCTGTGCGGACTATCGCTCTGGTTTAGCGAAGTGTTGAACCAACTCGACCAGCGTACGAAGGGCCGCGCCGGTGCCACCACGAGGGCCAAACTCGTGCGGGGCATCGGCCCAAGCGGTTCCGGCGATGTCGAGGTGTGCCCACGGTGTGGTGCCGACAAACTCTTGCAAGAACAACGCAGCCACCATGGACCCCGCTTGACCCGGCAACCCGATGTTCTTCATATCGGCTACGTCAGAGTCGATATGACGCCGATACGGAGCGTGCATAGGAAGTTCCCACATCGGTTCGCCGGCACGGCCAGCGGCATCGATCATCTGTGCAGCAAGGTTCCGGTTATTGGCAAACAAACCGGTAATTTCCTTGCCTAACGCAACGATCACTGCACCGGTCAAGGTAGCCAGGTCGACAATGGCATCTACTTTGTCTTCGACTGCCAAGCTGAGCCCGTCGGCCAATACCAATCGGCCTTCTGCATCAGTGTTCAGAATCTCAAACGTTTTACCGTTACGTGCCCGATGCACGTCGCCCGGTTTGGTCGCTCGCTCGCCAGGAAGGTTCTCTGACAACACGCAGTAACCGATCACCCGTACATTGGGTTGCAGCGTCGCAAGCAGCGAAAACAGACCAAGCGTGGTTGCCGCACCTGCCATATCGCACTTCATTGTCATCATCCCGTCGGCAGGCTTCAACGACAAGCCACCAGAATCGAAGGTGATGCCTTTGCCAACCACTGCCAGCGACGGCAATGACCGAAGCGGTCGGCCGTCTTGGGGATGCCATTCCAGACGAAGTAGGCGAGGAGGTTCGAGCCCACCCTGAGCGACGCCCATCAACCCACCAAGGCGTTCGTCAGCGATTCGCTTTTCGTCCCACACTTCAATCGAGAAGCCAGCTTGCTCGGCGATGTCGATCGCCTGTTCAGCGAAGATGGAAGGCGTCATTTGGGCCGGCGGTGTGTTGACGAGATCGCGAACGAGTGCAGTCGATCGGGCAATGGCCTCGCCGACCCGAGCACCATCGCGAAGCGCACGGCTGGTACCTACCTCAAGACAAAGAGTAGAGAGCCGCCGACCATCGTTAGCCGGCTTGTTGCGGTAGGAATAGGTGACAGCTAACGCGCCCTCGACAATTGCTTGAGCACCGGGTCGCTTGTCAACCTTGGACGTGCCGAACAGGTCCAATACCAGTGCAGACTCAGTGAGCGCCGCCCGAGTAGCGACGGCAGCCGCGCTTCGGAGTCGGTCGGAAGTGACCGAACCAACTGGTCCTAAGCCTACATAGATACGCGTTTGGCTTCCCGGTACAACGAGCACCTGCCCTGGCTTTGCCGTGAAGCCGCGCTTCGTCATCATCGCCGCAGACAAACCCGGAGTTACCGAAGGCTTGTTGTTTTTCTCGATGGCCACGCCGTACGCAACAGCAGAACCCTTCGGTGCATCGCCAAGCAAGAGTTCTACGACTAACGGAGTGGACATATGTGAATCTCGATTCGGATTTTACAGCGGGTTAAGCAAAGCTAAACAAAACCTACTGGATACTTCGAGCGGGAAGTGTTTCGCCCTCTTGCCACCGAGCGAGCGTCCACAGCAGGTCGGACAGACGGTTGAGGTATGGGAGGGTGAATGAACCATCGACCGTGGCGTGCATACAGGTTCGTTCGGCTCGTCGCACAACGGTTCGGGAAACATCGAGCAACGACGACAACCGAGATTGACCCGGCACGACAAACTCAGTAATCGGAGGAAACTTAGGTGTAACTTCATCGATCAGCGATTCTAAGTGAGCCACCATTGATTCACTTACTCGCGACTTGTCGTCGACCAGTTTGTGGTGGTTTTCAGCCTCCGTAGCCAATTCGGCCATCAGCACCCAGAGGTCACGTTCAATATGGACCAGCATCACGTCGAGTTCTCCACCGCGAGGTGTTTCTGATCGGGCCAACCCAATAAAGGCCTGGGCCTCGTCGACATCGCCGTAGGCCATTGGCCCGGAGGCATCTTTGCGAACCCGGCCGCCGTACAACAAGCCGGTGGTGCCGTCGTCGCCGGCTTTCGTATAAATCTTCATTGAACTGAGGCTAGCGGTCGCCAGCAGCGAACCTCTTACGGAGTTGAGCAAACAGCTGGATCGGGCAACGAACCAGACAACAAAAAGATCGATCCGACTTCGTTGGCGCACGCGTTGTTAGACATCACGCCATGAGCGGCCCCGCTGACCTGAACGTACACGCTGCCGGGCCATTGACTGGCCGCGCGTTTGGTCCAGGTGGCCGGGGTGACATTGTCGTTGATTGAGCCGAAGAACAACAACGGAGGGAGCCCAGGTTTGGCAGTCGGCTGCGGGCGAGAATCGTTTTGCTGGCCCCAAAAGACGCAGGCTTTCGAGTTAGCAATACCCGCAGCCGAAGCGACGAACCGGGGAGCGTTGGCAGTGAGCACGGCCAGCTTTTGTTCCGGAGAATCCAGCGAAGCCGACGGGTGAAAGCCCTCTGCACAAGCGACTTGGAAATACATGCCGTCGCCGTCCGCATCGTTGACGAGGTCGTTGATGTTTGGCAGCGCACTGTTGAAAATGCGTTGCAGTTCTGGCACCGACGACGCGTTGTTGCGCTCGAACTCGGAAAGAAATCGGGCCAGTGTCGTTTCTAGTCCGGCTCGAATCATCGCAAACGTGATGGACTCCATCGATGCACGGTCGACGGTTAAACCATTGGCGCGGATTGGTTGTGTTTCAAGTTGCTTCAGTAACGCGTCATACCGTTGGAGAGAATTCGGCCCGAACGTACACGTTCGCGAACGCGAGCAACGTCCGAGAAAGTCAACGACCCGAGCTTCGTACACGCCGTATTGACCAGCGGTGAGTTCGATCGCTCGAAGACTGGGATCGACAGCGGAGTCGATCATGAATCGTCCGACCCGATCAGGAAAGAGATCGGCGTAAACCATGCCGAGATACGTACCGTAAGAAACACCGAGGTAATTGAGTTTCGGCTCTCCGAGTGCGATTCGGATCTGCTCCATGTCGCGAGCTGTGTTGGCTGTCGTGATCGCCTTCACCAGATCTGGTTGCCGGTTGTAGCAGGCGTCACGAACAGCATCGACATAATCCTTCGACGTTCGTGCCGATCGATCTCGAGTCGAGGCACACGACAGCGGAGCGCTTTGCCCAACTCCTCTCGGGTCAAACCCGATCACGTGATACTTCTCGCGGGCAGGAGGTGAGAAGAGTTTCGGTCGATTGGTGAGGAAGTCGATACCTGAACCACTCGGCCCGCCAGGATTGATCAGCACACTTCCAACCGGGTTGGGACCCACCGCTCGTCGTCGTTGCAATGCAATCCCAATTTGTGGGCCAGCCGGTGCCGAGTAATCCAGCGGAACGTTGACCGTGGCACAGTCGTACTCGCCGCAAACAGCCCACACGATGGTGCTGGCCAGGCCCGGAACGGTAGCTGGAACCGTAGCTGGGACTGCCGTCGCGATAGTGGCTGTCGGAAGGAGGGACGTGCCGGCAACCGACGCCACAACGACAGTCGAAGTGGTCGATGCCTTTGGGCTCGGTGTCTTCTTTTTCGTCCGAGTAGTGGCGGGTTTCTTGGCCTTCTTCTTGCTCGCTACGGCAACAGATGTTCCGGCCCCCGCCGAAACAAACAATCCGAGCACTAGTAACAAACTCAAGCCAAAACGCCCGCTCCAACTCGCCTTCACAGTCATCTTCCTAGTTAACTACGGATCGGTTTCTTTGCCATCGCTCGACTGTGTAAATCGCGATCACACTGAACCCATCGGAGATTGCCCCCGACTCGACCATGGCAACTGCTTCAGTGAACGGCACCCGTTTCACCACTAACTGCTCCGTTCCTTCGGGCTCAGCAGCACCTTCAATGAGGTCGGTAGCCACAAACACAAACGCCTCTTCGTCGGACACTGAGTTTGAGAGGAAGCACCGAGCCAACTGCTGCATCGTCTGTGCCTCGATGCCGGTCTCTTCACGCAGTTCGCGACGAGAACCCTCGATCAAGTCTTCGTCAAACGGAACACCACCTTCAGGAACTTCCC
>JANMEI010000230.1:0-1878 GCA_031376865.1 Acidimicrobiia bacterium
GAACAGATGAGCGACAACGAAGACCTCGACCTGAAAACGCTGAACGACGATGACCTTGTCGCGCAGATGCACGACGACCTCTACGACGGCTTAGCCGACGAGATCGCCGAAGGAACACAGATCCTGTTGGACCGAGGCTGGGACGCCAAAGACCTGCTGGATAAGGCCCTTGTCGAAGGCATGCGTGTCGTCGGCGAAGACTTCCGAGACGGCATCTTGTTCGTCCCCGAGGTGCTTCTCAGCGCCAACTCGATGAAGGCTGGCATGGCGCTGCTGCGCCCTATCTTGGCAGCCAATGGATCTGAACCGATCGGCACCGTTGTCATCGGCACCGTCAAAGGCGACATTCACGATATCGGCAAGAACCTGGTTGCGATGATGCTGGAGGGTGCTGGCTTCGAGGTGTTCGACCTTGGCATCAATACCGACGTCGACAAGTACCTCGCTGCACTCGATGAGCACAAGCCTGACATCTTGGGGATGAGCGCACTGCTCACCACCACGATGCCCTACATGAAGGTCGTGATCGACACCATGAAGGAAAAAGGTATGCGCGATGACTACATCATCTTGGTCGGTGGCGCCCCGTTGAACGAAGAGTTCGGCACGGCCATCGGCGCTGACGCCTATTGCCGCGATGCTGCAGTCGCCGCTCAAACAGCCAAAACACTGGTCGCCAAGCGTCGCAGCGCGGCCTAAGTCGTTTGGAATTAGCTCCGTGACTGATCCAGAGTCAACCAGCACGGAGCGAACCGGCCGACGCGGGCGCGGGGGAGACCAGCCACAACTGATTGTTATCAGTTGGCGAGACGTCCCTGCTCAGGTCAACGCCCAGAAGGGGCGTGAGCGCGAACAGGTCATCTTGTCGGCCAAGTTTCAGCGCGCCATCGATCGTGCCAAACGCAAGGCCAAGATCTACACGGCGCACGAAGACATTGCTCAGTGGAAACGCGTCAGTCGTCCGTGTACTGATGATCTTGCCGCCGAAGCCCAGGCAGAAGCCAGTCGCATCGAAGAGCAATACACCAAGGAACACCTTGGTCAGTTGGGCTTTCTGGGCGGCTGGGAACCCGAGAACAAACCAGTAGACGAGATCCTGGACCATGATGGAGACGAAGACCCCGAGGACGATCCGGAGGGCGCCGAAGACGATCAGTCCTCCGATTGGGGTACGTGGTCGACCAAGGGTAACGACGAAGCTGGAGACGCAGCGCCATGACTGACACCATTATTAGTTCCGCCACCAAAGAAGTTGTGATTGGTTTCGGTCGTCCGTTCGTCATGATCGGCGAGAAAATCAACCCAACCGGCCGCAAAATGTTTGCCGCCGAGCTCAAGGTTGGCGACATGAGCCGCATTTCGCTTGATGCGATTGCTCAGGTCGAAGCGGGCGCGCAAATGTTGGACGTCAACTGCGGTGTGCCGTTGTGCGATGAGCCTGCCTTGTTGACCCAAGCCGTGCAGTTAGTACAAAGCATCACCGACGTTCCGCTGTGTATCGACTCTTCAATAATCGAAGCACTTGAAGCTGGTCTGTCGGTCTACAAGGGCAAAGCCCTTGTCAACTCCACCACCGGCGAAGAAGAAGTTATGGCGCGAGTGTTGCCGCTGGTTGCGAAGTACGGTGCGGCAGTGGTCGCCGTTTCCAACGACGAAACCGGTATCGACCGCGACATGGAAAAGCGTTTCCAGATCGCCAAGAAAATTGTGCAGCGTGCCAGTGACTACGGCATCCCCAGTCACGACGTCATTGTGGATCCGTTGTTCATGCCGATCGGTGCCGTTGGCACTGCTGGGCTAGAAGCATTCAGCCTCATCCGTCGATTGCGCGAGGAACTCAAGGTCGACCACGTACCCCAATCGGAGGACTGATCGTCT
>JANMEI010000318.1:0-1983 GCA_031376865.1 Acidimicrobiia bacterium
CGTTTACTGAGCGGTGGCTTCGGAAGCGATCTCTTGACACTTATCAAGTGCCTCGTCGACCGTTTGCGTGCCAGCGATCGCACCAGATATTTCAGCCGTGCAGCGGGTGCCGACGTCGGCGAACTCTGGAACACCGACATACTGAACGCCGGGCAATCCGGGTCGCTTCGTGGTGCCAGGGTTGTCGATTGGAGCTGCGTTCATTGCTTGCAGTGTCATCGGTGCGAACGCTGGCGCTGCGGCTAGGTACTCAGGAATTGAATACGTAGAGGTTCGGCTGCCCGGAGGAATACCCGCCCACCCGCCAGGAAGTTTGGTTCCTGCCAGTTTGATGTATTCCTTTGACGTTGCCCAGCTCATGTACTTCCAAGCAGCATCGGTGTTCTTGGTGCCTTCTGGCATCGCCAGGGCCCATGACCACAACCAGCCCGAAGCTTTGGTCTTGTTGGTAGGTGCGAGCGCGTAGGCCAGCTTGCCCTTGATTGGACTGTCGGCCGATTCCAGGATGCCAGCAGCGACGGTTGCGTCGTACCACATGGCTACTTTGGAATCCTGCATCAGCTTGAGGCATTCGTTGAAGCTGGAGTTAGCTGCGTCAGGCTCACCCGCTTCTTTCAGTAGGTTCACATAGAAGTTGGTGGCCTCTTTGAAGCCGCCGGTGTTGACCTGAGCTTTGCCGATTGATCCATCAGCGTTGGCATCCCACCACGTTCCACCGAACGTGTTGACGGTGGTGGTGAGTGCAGCGCCCAGATCGCCCCAGCCTGGCTTTCCGCGCAAGCAGATACCTGCGGTGTCAGCAGTCTTGAGCTTCTTTGCGGCGGCAGCAACTTCGTCCCAGGTTGGAGCATCGGGGATCTTGACGCCAGCAGCATCGGCAAGGTCTTTGCGGTACATCAGGAACGATGACTCGGCGTAGAACGGAACGGCAAACATCTTGCCGTCGTTGGAGAGAGCACCCTTTACAGAAGGGATGAGGTCAGCTACGTCGTAGGCCTTGTCGTCGGCGGCCATCTTCGTGAGGTCTTTCAACCAACCGTTAGCACCGAACTGTGGCGCCTCGTACGGGCCAATCATGACGACGTCGTACTGTGCGGCGCCCGACCCGACTGACTTGGTGACCTGCTCGCGCAAGGTTTGTTCATTCAAGCTGACGTAGTTGACTTTGATGCCGGTTTGTTTGGTGAAATTGTCTGGCGTGAGGGTTTGGATGTCTTTCATTGTTGGGTTGTCAACAATGGCCACGGTGATCTCGCCACCATCGGCGGGTGCTGCGACTGGCTCCGTTGCCGGTGCTTCCGGCGCGGCTGCTTCTGTGACGGGTGGCTCAGTTGCTGCGGGTTCTTCAGCGACCGCTTCCGTAACTGGAGCATCGGTCGTTGCGGGCTTGCTTGAGGTTCCGCAGGCAGACGCTGTCAGAGCCAGCGCGAGCGCGGCGACTCCGAGGATGCGTCCGGAACGGGTGGTGCGGCTTCGATGACTGGTGCTGGGTGGCTTCATCGGGTTCCTTTCGGGACATGGGGCAAGTGTGACGACGGCCACGCAGCCCCAGGGTGTGATGTTGTTTTATCTGTGTTTGGTGGTAATAGTCAAGTCCAAATTGAGAATTTCCACTAGCAAAGCAAGAAACAAATGTGGGAATGTATGGCAATGCGTGAAGCTGAACCATCGTTCCGACCTGCATTAAGCACGTCATTGTTGGCGGAACTGTCTCAGGTGCCGCACCGCCCGACCCCTTCGAGCTCTGCGACGCTTCGGCTACCGACCTACGACCGAAAAGCCCTGACCGGCGGAATCGTTCACCTCGGGATTGGCGGATTTCAGCGTGCACACCTGGCGGTCTACCTCGATGATCTTGCCGAGGAACGGGCGAGTACTTGGTCCATCGCTGCATCGGGGGTGACTGCGCACGACGAACGAATCGGCAAGATACTCCGTACTCAGAACGTGCTGTATCTACTCGCTGAACGCGATGGGGTGCGG
>JANMEI010000268.1:0-3648 GCA_031376865.1 Acidimicrobiia bacterium
CCTATTTTTCCAGCTGCTCGGATTGCAACTCTCGGCAGCTGCGCTGGTTGTCGCTGTGTCGAAGTTTGTCTAGCCCCACAACGACGTCAGCACTGATGTCGGCAAACATGCCGACCGGTCGATGAATACTCCAACTTTTGAATCCGTTCTGCGTCAGCGCGCCGGAGGTGGCGAGTTGGTGTTTATGGAATCGCTGCCAGCACGATCGGCACGCCACGCAATGCTGCCCGCGCTTAAATCGCTGAACGGATTCTCGTTGGCGGGCGATGGGCTCTGGACGCATCAAGTCGAAGCAATCGAGCATGCACTAGCTGGCGAATCCATCGTGGTCGCTACGGGCACGGCTTCGGGCAAGACCCTCTGCTACCAACTTCCACTTGCCTTGGCAGCCGTTGCCGAAAAACCGGCTCCTACAGCTCTGCTGCTGTTTCCCACCAAAGCACTTGCGCAGGACCAATTGCGATCGATGGGCGCGTTGAGCGAGCTTCTTGGATTGCGTTCGTTGTTGCCGGTCACGTACGACGGCGATACTCCACCTGATGCACGTCAGTGGGCACGTCGCAACGCTTCCGTCATTCTCACCAACCCCGATATGTTGCATCAAGGAATCCTGCCGTATCACGGCCGATGGTCATCGTTCTTAGCCAGGCTGCGATACGTCGTGATTGATGAGGTACATACATATCGCGGCATCTTCGGCAGCCATGTCGCTCACGTCATTCGCCGGTTGCGCCGTCTCTGTCGGTTGTATGGCTCCAACCCAGTCTTCATTTCAACCTCCGCAACCATTGGGTCACCGGGAGAACTCGCCTATGCCCTCACCGGGGTGAAACCAACTGTGATCGATGATGACGGCTCACCTCGGGGCGAGCGAGTTCTCGCAGTCTGGAATCCTCCGGCCGACCTTGCCGGCGTGCCCGTGAGCGGCAACGCAGCAACCTCGATGCTTCTAGCCGCCATGGTCGAACAACGCTGGCGAACCATTGCGTTCACGCGCAGCCGGCGCGGCACCGAAGTAGTTGCTGCCCGCGCGAAACGATCGGTGGGTGATCTCCTCGCCCCGACTATTCGCCCATACCGCGGCGGATATCTGCCAGCCGAGCGCCGCGCCATCGAAGCCGAATTGTTTGATGGACGGTTACTCGGAGTCGCTGCCACGAATGCCTTGGAGTTGGGTGTTGACATCGGCGGCCTCGACGTCTGCATCACCAACGGCTTCCCCGGAACGATCTCGTCGTTCCGTCAACAAATTGGCCGGGCCGGTCGGTCTTCGCAACGATCCCTCGCCGTGTTGGTGGCGGGCGACGATGCCCTAGACCAATGGTATGCAGCGCACCCTACCGAATTGGTAACCAGATCACCCGAGCCGGTCGTTATCAATCCCGCCAATCCGTTCGTGCTGCATCCCCAGGTTGCGTGTGCCGCGCATGAGCAACCGATCGAAGCGTCATCCATCGTCGTTGACTTTGGGAATCACTCGGAGCAACCCACGTATGCAGATGATGAGCTGTCGCCTCCATCGCTGGCCGACGCGGTTGAAGGTGCCATTCGTGATCTTGTCGTCGACGATCTGTTGGTGTTGGTCAACGGACGAGCGGTGTTCGCTGGTTCGCACTCACCCGCACCGCGTGTTTCGTTACGAAGTGGAAGCGGAGGAAGCGAGTACCGCATTGTCGATAGTGGTGATCGTCTCATCGGCACCATTGATTCCGGTAGAGCGTTCTCGGTGGTTCACCCGGGGGCGCTGTATCTTCACCAAGGCCGTCAGTACCGGGTGGCCGAGCTTGACCGTGTCGACAAACTCGCATGGGTAGAGGCGGTCGACGTTGACGAGTACACCCAGACGCGCAGCACTACCGAACTTCGATTCCTCGAAGTTGATCGCACCACATCGGCTGGTCGGCTGACGCTGTGCCTTGGGCGGGTCGAAGTAGAGGAGCAGGTGGTCGGCTATCAACGCAAGAAAATCTCCACAAATCAGGTGATGGGCGAAGAGAAGCTTCAGCTTCCACCATCGGCGCTGGTCACCCGGGCGTTTTGGTTTGAAGCCGATCAGTCGTTGCTTGACGATGCTGGCATCACCGAAATGCAACTCCCCGGGACGCTTCACGCCGCCGAACATGCTGGCATTTCGATTCTTCCGCTGTTCACCATTTGTGATCGCTGGGATGTGGGCGGGGTGTCGACACCGGTTCACCCCCAAACCGGAACGGCCACCATTGTGATCTATGACGGTTACCCGGGTGGGGCTGGTATTGCTGAACTCGGATTTGCCGCCGGAGTTGCGCACGTGCAAGCCACCCTCGACGCCATCGTCAACTGTAGGTGTACGTATGGATGTCCAGGGTGTGTGCAGTCTCCCAAATGCGGAAATGGAAACGACCCTCTGGATAAGTCCGGAGCTGCTGCTTTGCTGGCAGCCGCCGTCCATCGGTAGTAGCGACGGCGCTACTCGGCCCGCATCACTGCTTGAGCATCCACCGTCACATCAAGTTGGGACAATCCAGGGATAATGATCGGCACCATCGCATCGGCGATGATGGTGACATCACCACCAATTGACGACGACACGTTTGCGTTCAACCCCGATGTTGCGCTGACGATCCCTGCCGCATCGCACCCCGAATTCACTGCACACGCTCGGGCCGCTTCGCGAACGCCACTCTGAAGCGCTAGCTGCGATCGACCAATCAACACCACCTGAATGACGGCAAGCATCAACAGAGCAATGAACGGCAGGGTCAGCGCCAACTCGACCGTTGCCTGGCCAGACTCATTGCCAGACTCATTGCCAGACTCACTGCAACGATGGGTGTGGCTCCAACCCCGCCAACGCATGGTTAGTTCGCCTTTCCCTTGATCAGACCCATCACGTGATCAAACAGCTGATCAAGCAGATTGGTCTTGGATGCCCACGCAATGAGCAAACTGGCAACAACAGCGGCGCCCAGCAGCACCAGCGCATACTCAACAGAAGCCTGACCGCCTTCTGTGCGACGGTGAGTGTGCTGCGCTGCGCGAACCAGCATGGAAGTAATTGCAGTATTCATATGTCTCCTCAAAGTTTTTGCCTGCACGATCGCAGGCAGTTAGTTGGAAAGGCGAAGTGACCCCAAGCCACTTGCAAGAAGCGGTGCAATGGTGAGCAACGCGAAGGAGGGAAGTAGCAGCAATACCAACGGTGCAAGCATGCGAACCGGCACTCGCCGAGCAGCGACTTCGCCTGTTCGTCGGCGGATCTCGCGGACCTCATCGGAGAGGGCTGCAAGGGCAGGATCAAGCGGAGCACCGAACTGCTCCGAGTTAATCAATGCAGTGACAAACGGTCGTAGCTCTTGTCCGACGAGAGGATCATCAGCGAGGTAGCCAAGTGAATCGATGAACCGCTCGCCAGTGTGAACAGCTTCAACCGCTCGGACTAGTCCACCAGCCAACTCACCCCCAGACACGCTGGCCCCATCGAGTGACGTGCAGACCACCAAAATCGATTGCTGCAGGGTCAGCCCGGAGCTGACGGCCACTCGGAGCAAATCAATCAGCAAGCTCATTTCATGTCGAATTGCCGTCACCCGGATCAGGATCCTCTGGCGTTGTCCTCGTCGAATCCGAACGATGCTGAACACGAGCCACACCGCCCCAAGAACTGGT
>JANMEI010000292.1:0-3878 GCA_031376865.1 Acidimicrobiia bacterium
CGCTTCTGGTCGCGGCCCAGCACCCGGAGCTTGTTGCGGGGCTGGTGCTGGCCTCAACTTCCCATCGGTTCGATCGTTCACTCGTCATGCGCGGCGCACTCCAACTTGGAGAGACCTTTGTGCGATCGCGACTGGGGGATCGTCTCCGCTCCTTCGATACGAAGCGGCTCCAGAGGAGCGGCACGCTGACCATTCCACGACCAACACTGCACCCGCCGACAGTGACAGCAGCAGGGCGATGTCTCAACGGGATCGATCTTGCGAGACTCAAGAACTTGATCTTGGCGCCTGCGGTTTCTGTTATCACTACTGCCGATCGAATGATCGAACCTGCCCGCCAACGCGATTTGGCTGAACTGTTAGAGGCTACCGTGATCGAAGTTGACGGTCCGCACACCATTTACGAACGCAATCCGACCCTGTTCGCTGACGCAATTGCCGCGGCGCTTGAGGTCCTGCTCAACCCTTGATGAGGTGGGGTGGAAGTGCGATCGCAAGGCTCGCCGTGCGAAGGCGGGTGAAGGACTCGCGGCGTCGTAACAGCGCAGCGAAAACAAAATCCAAGAGATCATCTTGCGCCGTTGGCACCGCAACAGGATTCGCAAACACGTTGGTCGCTTCAAAAATCATGAGCGTGGAAGAGCGAGGATTCACCGATCGAAAGTCGCCGCTGGCGACACCGCCGGCGATCATTGCTTCGATCAACCGGGCAAGTTTGCTGAGGGCGCCTGCCTGCGAAGCAAACGCAGGTAATTGCAGCTCGGGTGTGTGTACGATCGCCGCAAGAATAAGCGGAGCTGTCGATAAATGCTTGGCCGCTTCGAACAGAAAACGGTAAAGACGCTGAGGATCGGGAACATCGTGCGCGGCGAGCGCAACTGCAATTGAAATCGGATAGCTCGTGGCTCGATCAAACAACGCCACCAGCACGTCGTCTTTCGAAGCAAAGTGCCGATACAGCCCGGGTTGAGTGATCCCAACTGCGGCTGCAATGTCTCGTGTTGATGTGGTGCCGAAACCCTGCGTTGAGAAGAGCCGTGCCGCCTCGTAGAGGATCCGTTCCGATGTTGAGGTGCTTGGCGTGCGTCGGTCATCGATCACTTCTCCACCCTAGATCCGAGCTCGGGGACCAACCATCACTTCGTTGTTGCGATTCCTCCGTCGACCGCGATTACCGATCCTGTGACGAATGCACCCGCGCGACTGGCCAAAAAGATGGACGTGCCCGCCATGTCAGCTAGCACGCCAATTCGTTTGCACGGGGTTGCTTTGATGATCATCTCGCCAAACTCTTGAATCGTTGGTCCGTTGAGGCGACTATCGAACGCACCGGGAGCAATGACGTTGACCGTAATTAACGGGGCCATCTTCTGGGCCAGATCGCGGGTCATATGGTGCAGCGCAGCCTTCGATGCGGGATACGCAAAGATGTGCTCGTTTTTGGGTGGTGGCCGAAGCCCATCGACTGAACCAATGTTGATCACTCGTGATGGTTCGATAGAAGTTGCTCGGGCTCGCAAAAGTGTCAACATCCGTTGAGTCAAAAAGAACACGCCTTTGAGGTTGACGTTCATCGTGCGGTCCCACCCATGCTCGTCGTACTCTTCCAATCGAGCCATGTGAGCGGTACCGGCGTTGTTCACCAAGATGTCGACGTACTCTTCGTTGGCGCTCACGTGCTTCACGATGGCTTCAATTCCTGCAATGCTCGATACGTCTCCCGCGATGGGTCGGCACTCGCCTAACGCCGACAGCCTTTGGGCCGTCTCGATCACTTCTGATTCAGTGCGCGAAACGATGTACACCCGGGCGCCGTTGGCAACGAAACCTTCAGCAATCATGGCTCCGATGCCGATCGAACCACCGGTGACCACCACAACTTTTCCGGACACATCGAACATGTTCAGTGCTTCGCTCATCGGAACTTCGCTTTGATCGACGATTCAAGTGGAACGCCAAGCGACCGCATGGCAAACGACAACGAAAGGTATTGACCGACAAGCAGGGGCAGTTCGACCAGTTGCTCGACGGTATGGGTGGCCGCGAGTTCAGCCCACGTTGTCTCGGTGATCACGTGTCCATCGATGAGCTCATCGACCGCCCGAACAATGGCAGCTTCAGCCGGAATCCAACCCTGCGTGCCCTCGGCCTGAAGCTGGACAATCTCGACGTCACTCATGCCCGTGGAACGGGCTACCAACACGTGATGATGCCAATCGTACTGATCCCCAGACCGGTGTTGCACTCGGAGGATGGCAAGTTCTCGCTCACGGGGCGACAGGCTTCCCGAAAGAAGCGTGCCGCCGTATTGGCTCCAGCGATGAAACAGCCGAGGATGGCGCAGCAAGTACAGGTAGATGTTGTCGATTCCCTGGTCGCTTTGCGAATACGACCGCAGCGATTCGGCAACCTCGACCGGCACCTCGGTGACGGCTAGCGGTTCAATTCGGTTGGTAGGCACAGACGCATGTTATCGTTTGATTACTTGCAGATCAAGGAGAACTCCAACCGTGCTCGGTGGCTTGAGGATTGTCGAAACCGCAAACTGGATCAGTGGCCCGCTTGCTGGTCGAATGCTGGCCGACCTTGGAGCCGATGTAATAAAAGTAGAGCAGCCGCCAAAGGGTGATGGCATGCGTGCATACGGACGTAAAGTTGACGGAACCGGTGTTCATGCCTTCAACGTGAATCACGGCAAGCGCAGTGTAATGATGGACCTCACCACCGAGTTAGGAAGATCGGAGTTTCTGCAACTCATCGCTACTGCCGACGTTTTGATAGAAAACTGGAGGATCGGCGTCGCCGATCGATTGGGGCTCACCGAAGAGGTTTTGCAACAAGCCAACCCTCGTCTGATCCGGTTGGTGATTTCGGGATTTGGCCCGACGGGTCCGAGGTCAACTCAGCCGGTGTACGACCAACTCATTCAAGCGTGGTCTGGCCTTGCTCATGCCAACGGGCGTGGAGGCGATCCTTCCTTCATTCTGTCTCCCATCATCGACAAAGAAACGGCCACGTTCTCTGCCCTGTCCATTTTGGCTGCCCTGAGGGCGCGTGATCGAGACGGGGTTGGCTCACGGGTTGACGTATCCATGCTTGATGTCAGTGCCTTTATGAACTTTCCCGACATGCTTGACGCGCATACATTCCTAGACCACATCCCATCTGCTCCGCCCATGAGTCAGTTGCGCACGGAAATGCTCAAAACCGCCGATGGCTTTCTCACCGTGGCTCCAGCGAGCGGGTCACAGTTGAAACGATGCCTGAACGCCGTGGGTCATCCTGAATGGTTGGATTTGCTGCGATCCATAGATGATGCGGCAGAGTCGCATAACGCGTTTCACAACATGATGGAGTCCGCGCTGGTTGCCCAACCGACTACGCATTGGCTCATCGTGTTCGGTGAAGCCGACGTGCCGGTAGCGCCCGTGTTGTCGTTCGAACAGCATCTCGTTGACCCGCAGGTCGTTGCTAGCGACACCTATGAAGATCTCACGAGTGATCCTCATGGACGTATTCGTCGAGTCCGGTTTCCGATCCGCGTCGATGGCGAGCGACTTCCCTCGTCGCCGATGTCGCCCGTGCCCGGCTCCTCGTCGCTCGCCGCCATTCTCCATTCCAACTCCAACATCGCTCAACAAGACTGAAAGACTCGAACAGTGATTCCACACGTCAGCGCCTCCGACATCGAACTCGGCATCACGCACCTCACGATGAACGGTGTCGTGATCATCGATGACCTCATAGACCACGACACGATCGATCAGATACTGGCAGAGCTTGAACCGCATCTTGTGGCGACTCGCCCAGGTGGGGGAGCGTTCTATGGCGGTCAAGCTAAGCGAGTGTCAGCCGTCATTGCCAAGGCACCAACGTTT
>JANMEI010000294.1:0-4857 GCA_031376865.1 Acidimicrobiia bacterium
AGCCAGCAAGGCCGCGGCCAAGGTAATCACGCCGTCGAGCACCACTGGAACCCGACGAGCAGCGCCACCAACGATATAACCGACAAGTGCGGCAATCTCTAACCCACCGACTTCCGTGAGAACGTGCCACGGGTCGCTCACTCTGCTTCCGAGCGCCGCAACTGCCGATGCAACCACGGCCACTTTGTGTGCGTGCATAGTGTCTGCAATCCCAGTGCCCCGTCCAACGGTGTTGCGTGCCGGGGATCCAGTAAGCGCACAAATGATGGCGGCGCTGGAGGTCGTGTTGCCAATACCCATCTCGCCGGTGGCAAGCAAATGGGCACCGCGGTCGACCGCTTCGTTTGCGATGTCTAAGCCGACCTGCACAGCGGCACGTGCTTCGTCGAGCGTCATCGCCGATGCTTGCAAGAAGTTGGCAGTGCCCGGCCGAACCTTTCGATGGGTTACGCCGGACATTTCAGAAATGTCTGAACTCACGCCCACGTCGACCACGGTGAGTTCGATATCAAACAAGGCGCTCAAGACAGAAACAGCCGCGCCTCCCTGGGTGAAGTTGGCAACCATTTGAGCAGTTACCTCACTTGGCCAGTTGGTGACGCCCTCCTCAACGATGCCGTGGTCACCGGCGAAAACGGCAAGGCCAACTCTGGTTGGGATCGGCGGCGGGACGGTGCCGGCAATCGAGGACAGCTGCGCACCAATCAACTCCAGTCGTCCGAGCGATCCAACCGGCTTGGTCAACCGATTGAGATGCTCGCGGGCTTCGACGGCAACTTGAGGGTCTGGAAGTGAGATTGCGGGGAACACGACGCCAGTATTGATCAGTACGACCCGAGAGAAATCCCGTTCCGCGATGTTTTTCATATGAACATCGGCGCACTTTTGCGTTTGCTTATCGAGTCGTGGGTGTTTCGACCTCGGGATCAAACATGGGAGTAACTGAAAGTGGGTCACGGCTCAGCAGATCGTTCAGTCAAGAGTGCTTTTCTTGTGTATTCATGAGCCCGATTTTGTGGTGAGCGAACCCTGGGACTGATACGGTTTCCGTTGCTTGATCTCGGTCAAGTGATGGGCCTGCAGCGAAGTCGGTGAAAATCCGACACTGTCCCGCAACGGTGAAGTCTGCTTGGTTGGTGCCTTTGGCTTCGATCAAGACTGAATGAGTCCGGTCGCCTGCAGATCCGTCGACGTACTCCAACCCTCGGTTGAAGGGTGGTTCGTCCGGAACGATCGTTGGACGTTGCCGCGGACTCCTTCATTCTGTGGCACTAGCCAAAGGATGTTTCATGTCAATTATTCGTTTCGCCCGGCGCAGGCCTGGGTCGCCTCCACCTTCCGTTGTTTCAGCTGTCTCGGTGTTGGCCGCTGCGGTTGGCCTATCCTTCCTGCCCGGGTTGAGTTCGCCAACGTCAGCGGCGAGTGCAGATCGCTTTCCGGTGGCAGTCAAGATCGGTGAGCAAACGGTCCGTATGGCGAAGAAGCCAAAACGTATCGTGTCGATTTCACCAACAGCGACCGAAATCTTGTTTTCGATTGGAGCAGGCAAACAGGTAATAGCGGTCGATGACCAATCGTCCTTTCCAGCTAACGCCCCGCGCACCAAACTGTCTGGCTTCAAACCCAACGTCGAAGCGATTGTGGGATACAAACCTGACCTCGTTGTGATGAGCCAGGACGACAAAGTCACGGCGGCGCTGCGTACTCTCAAAATCCCCGTAGCCGTTCAGACTGCGGCCACTGCGTTCAACGATTCGTATCGGCAGATTCGTGAACTTGGCGTGCTCACCGGTCATCGAGCACAGGCCGATGGTGTGGTGGTGACCATGAAGTCACGCTTGGACGCCGCGTTAGCAAGTGCCCCTAAAATCAAGGTCAAGATCTTTCATGAGCTAGACGACACCTTGTACACCGTCACCTCATCGACGTTTATTGGTCAGGTTTACGCTGCTTTTGGCGTTGTCAACGTGGCCGATGGCGCGCCCGGTGGAGAGTTTGGCTATCCGCAATTGAACGCAGAGTACCTGGTGAAGGCCAACCCCGATGTGGTGTTCTTGGCCGACACCAAATGCTGCGCGCAATCAGTGGATACGGTCGTGAAGCGAGATGGATGGTCGGAAATCACTGCGGTTAAAAAACGGGCGATTGTGTCGCTTGACGATGACATCGCGTCGCGTTGGGGGCCCCGATTACCCTTACTGTTCGAAGCAATTGCCGCAGGTCTGCAACAGTACGCGCGCTGATTACTGTTCCCCATCAGGTCATGCGAACCCACCGCTCGCTCGTCTCCCTCAGCATTGGCTTCCTCACGTTGGCGGTAGCAATGACACTGAGCGCAATCGTTGGTGTTTCTGGACTGTCAGCGGGCGATGCAATTCGCGAAGTGTTTTCTCATTTCCCCGGCGGTCCAGCGTCGCGATTAGCCGAACTCGACGCGTCGTTGTTGTGGCGGATCCGGTTCCCTCGAGTGGTGCTGAGCGCGTTGGTGGGTTCTGCGCTCGGTCTCTGCGGGTGTGCATACCAAGGAGCGTTTCGAAACCCCCTTGTTGACCCGTACCTGTTGGGTAGTGCAGCAGGAGCGGGCCTGGGGGCGACCCTCGCCATTGTGTATCTCAAAGACCGTAGTTGGGTGATCAACCCGTTACCTGTGCTCGCCTTTGCTGGTGCACTCACTGCGGTTGCAATGTCGTACTTGGTTGGAAGAGCAGCGAACCGTCAGGGCCGACGAGACAGTTCCGTGTTGGTCTTATCGGGGGTTGCGGTCGCAAGTTTCTTTACAGCGCTTCAAACATTTGTCCAGCAACGAGGGTCTGACAACCTCCGACAGGTGTATTCCTGGATACTTGGCGGTTTGGTGACGTCGGGCTGGACCGAAGTGGTCTTGATCGCCCCGTATCTGGTGGTCTCTGCATTGGTTATTTTTTCGTCTGCACGCTTACTTGATGTACTCAGTGTGGGCGATGATGAGGCTCGAACGCTTGGTGTTCGGCCTGAACGAATTCGGTTTGTGGTCGTGTTGGCGGCTTCGTTGGGAACGGCTGCCGCCGTGGCGGTGAGCGGCTTGATCGGATTTGTCGGTCTCGTTGTCCCTCACGTTGTGCGCATGTTGTTTGGCACGCGTCATCATGTGTCGCTCCCGGCAAGCGCATTGTTCGGCGGAGCATTCTTGGTTATTGCAGATCTCGGGGCACGAACCCTCAGCGCGCCCGCCGAGTTACCGCTCGGCGTCATTACTGCCTTTATTGGCGCCCCATTTTTTGCAGGCCTGCTCATCCGTGGAGTCCGCTCATGACCGGTCGGCCGCCTGCTGGTGTGACGTTGCACGGCGTCAGCATTCGGCGTGGCTCAGTTGAAGTTGTACACCAACTTCATTTGCAGCTCACACCCGGAAGTTGGATGTCACTAGTCGGTCCAAATGGTGCAGGCAAGTCGACACTGATTGGTGCGATGGCGGGTCTGCTTCCCCACACGGGCAAACTATTGATCGACAAACAAGATGTCGCAACGTTGTCCATACGAGATCGCGCCAGGCTGATTGCGGTTGTTCCACAACGACCAGAGCTTCCACCCGGCTGTACCGTTCGCGAATACGTCTTGCTGGGACGCACTGCGCATCTGTCGATGTTTGGCCGCGGCGGTCGCGCTGATCGACAACTGGTTGAGGACACGATTGAACGATTGGAGCTTCAGTGGCTTGCGGACCGATTCGTGTCGGATCTCAGTGGTGGTGAGCTCCAACGGGCAACGATCGGGCGTGCCCTCGCACAAGAAGCGCAGGTGCTGCTCTTAGACGAACCAACCAGCGCACTTGATATTCATCACCAACAGCAAGCCCTGGAACTGGTCGATCAGTTACGTCACGCTCATGGATTGACAGTCTGCGCGGCGATGCATGATCTGACCTTGGCCGCACAGTTCGGTGACCGTGTTGCGCTGATGGCATGCGGAGAACTGTTGGCCGAAGGAACGCCTTCAGAAGTCATCACCGAAGACAATGTGAAGCGAGCTTACGGTGCTGACGTGGTGGTGCGACATGACGAGGAAGTTGGCTTGGCGGTAATTCCTCGACGACGAGGCGTTGGATTTTCCTAAAGATACTTGCCAGACTGTCCGCTCATGACCCACGTTTCTGATCCAGCTTTTCGATCGTTTCATGCGCTTCGCATCAAAGGATTCGCAAATGTGCAGACGGTCGCAGAGGTAGCTGACGTCTCGGTCGACGAAGCCGACGATCATCTTCTGCGGTTGCAGGGCCAGGAACACGCGCTCTTTCGAGAGGCCCGTGACCTGTGGCAGCTCACTCCAGTTGGCAAAGAAGCTCACGGCCACGCACTGAGTGTCGACGTCCCAACTGCTGTGGCTGATGGGTTGAAACCGAGTTACGGTCCATTTTTGACGTTGAACGAAACGTTCAAAGTGGTGTGTTCGGATTGGCAACTTCGCCACGGCCAGGTTAACGACCATGAGGATGAATCGTACGACGAATCGGTGAGAGTTCGACTGAAGACAATTCACCAACAGGCGTTACCAATTGTTGAGGCTATGGGCCATGTGTTGCATCGTTTGTCCCCATACGGTCTGCGACTTGAGGGCGCTCATCAACGTTTGCTCAGTGGCAACGTAAAGATGCTGACCGGTGTGCTGTGCAACTCGTATCACGATATTTGGATGGAGTTGCACGAGGACCTGCTCCTAACGCAACGACTCAACCGAGGAGCCGAAGGGTCCTATTGACCGGAAGCAGCCGAATGAACCAACGCCATGATGGCCTCGGAGTCCGGTCGAAATGCTACGAGTGCGTTTGGTGGTTCGCCCATACCCCACCCGCGCTCGTCGACGAGTGTCATTCCGCGTGTG
>JANMEI010000305.1:0-3861 GCA_031376865.1 Acidimicrobiia bacterium
TGACGATAGATCGAAACACCAAGAACAAGACCGGACATTGGCCCGACACGACGATGGCGTTCAAGATCCCTGTTCGAAACAACCACCTCACGGCTCGTTCTTCTTTGGCAAGCACGATTTGCGGATCAAGGTGAGCAGATGGTTGAGTCCAAGGACCCGTTGCCGTCAACCCGAGATGTGGAGGCCCAAGATGTGGAGGCCCGAGATGCGGCGTCCAGGTGTATCCGTCCCACCATCGAAGTGGTGCATGACCCCATGGATCGGGATACCAACCCTGGGGAGTGTGACCGACACCGACCATTGTCATGGTTCACTTTCTAGTTGACGTGAAACTTCGTTCAGTAAAAGTTCATCGGACAGGTCTGGAGCCGAAACGGATCTCACACACTCTGGATGTCTGTACGGTAGAGATCAATGTTTCGAGTCATCGTGTCAGGGTTGTGGGCGCGGAAGGCTCGGCTGTTTTCAACAGCGCTTGCCATCGTCGCTGGAGTGGCGTTTATGAGCGGGTCGTTCACGCTGACCGACACCATGCGCCGAACATTCGACGATCTGTTTGCGAACGCATTCCAGCGCGCTGCGGTCGTTGTCCAAACTCAGTCCGATATAGAGACCGGATTCTCCGCTCGCCCGGAGCGATTGTCGCCTGCTGTTCTCGATCAGGTTCGGGCGGTTCCGGGCGTCGCTGCAGCAAGTCCATATGTGGGCGGGTATTTCCAATTGGTCAAACCAGACGGCTCGTTTCTGGGTGGATCCGGTGGGCCAAATCCCGAGGGGTTTGGCTGGATGACTGATGAGAAAATCAATCCGTACCGCATTGTTGAGGGACGCGCACCAACAGCCGACGGTGAAATCGCCATCGATAAAAACTCGGCAAAGTTGGGGCCCTTCAAGGTTGGAGATGTGGTCAACACCTTGTCGCTTGGACCGGCTCGGACGTACACCGTTGTGGGCATCATGCGGTTTGGACGGGCCGATTCCGCGGGCGGGTTATCAGTAAGTGCGCTTCATGGATCTGCCGCCAATGAGGTGTTTCAGGCATCTGGGGGACTGGATCAGATCCTGATTCGAGCAGATGCAGGAATCACCGACGATGATCTGCGCACCGACATTGCTGACGTACTCGACAACGACCGGCTGCAAGTAGAGACCGGGCGCCAACTGGCTGCGCTTCGAGCCAATCAAATCAAGGATCGTCTGGGAACGTTCACCACGTTGCTCGTTGGGTTCGCCGTCGTGTCGCTGTTTGTGGGTGCGTTCATCATCACTAACACGTTTGCCATCCTGATTGCTCAACGCGCAAGAGAGTTGGCGCTCCTTCGAGCGATTGGCGCAAGTCGCCGCCAGATTTTTGCGTCGGTGTTGGCCGAAGCAAGTGCCGTCGGCATCCTTGGCGCGGTAGTCGGCCTCGGGTTTGGTGTGCTCACCGCAATCGGCCTTCGCCAAGCGTTCCAGGCATTTGGGATCAACCTGCCCTCAGCTGGTTTAGTGCTTGCCCCTCGAACAATTTTGGTTGCCCTTCTCGTGGGGTTTGGAGTCACGCTGGCAACCTCGATCGGACCCGCACTTCGTGCCTCCCGGGTTCCACCGGTGGCTGCGATGCGAGAGGCTGCGTTTGAGTCGGCGGTCAGCTCACGTCGCCGCTATGCCGTCGGTTCCGCGCTGGCAGCCGTTGGAATCTTCTTTGTTCTGAATGGCATTCGCGGCGACGGGCAAGTGCGCCGTGTCGCCATCGGGGCAGTGTTGTTGATCGGCGCGTTCGTAGCGCTAGGACCTATTCTCAGTACATCTGTCGGCCGCATATTTGGAAGACCGTTGCGATGGTTTGCTGGTCAAACCGGGCGCCTCGCTGCCGAAAATGCAGTTCGCAATCCTCGCCGAACTGCAACCACTGCGCTGGCCCTCACCGTTGGGGTTTCGGTCGTGTGCGTCATCCAAGTGTTCACGTCATCGTTTGCCCGGCAGGTAACCGATGCCGTCGACGAGCAGTTCAGCGCCGACTTTATTGTTGGCAATCAGAACTTCATCCCGATCTCCACTGACGTCGCAGCGGCGCTCACAGGAGTCGAAGGTGTTGAACGAGTTGCATCGATTAGGGCGGGCCGCGCAAAACTGGGTGATGAAGAGTCGTTCTTCTTCGCAGTTGATCCGGCGTTTATCACCGGCATCGTTGCCATCCCGATCGTTGAAGGAAAGCTGACAGATCTTGTGCGCGGCACCATTGCGATGGACACCAAGGAGGCGCTCAAAGCGGGGTATGTGATCGGCGATGCCGTGACGGTCACGATGCCAAAGTCAGGTGTCACCACGCTCCGGCTGGTTGCGACACTTAATGGAGACGAATTGGCCGCGATCACCCGTGGAGGCGACGTCCTGATTAATACCGAAACATACGATGACGGCTACACCGAAGCGCTTGACTATCAAATCCTCGTCAAAGCCCGTCCCGATGCTGATCTACGCGCGCTTACTAAACGGCTCGAAACAACGCTGAAGCCCTACCCCACCGCTCGGCTCACCGATCCGGTGCAGTATAAGGCTTCGCTGGAAGGACAACTTCGTCAGTTCGTGTCGATCATCTATTTGCTCTTGGCACTGTCGGTGCTCATTGCCAGCATTGGTATTGCCAACACTCTGACTCTGTCGGTGTTGGAGCGCCGCCGAGAGATTGGTCTGCTGCGTGCGATCGGAGCCAATCGCCGTCAGATCAGAACCATGATTCGTTTGGAATCGATTCTGATTGCCGTGGTTGGCGCGGCGCTTGGCCTGATCCTTGGCGTCGTGATCGGTATTGCTGTCGTTCGAGCGCTTCGAGGCGAAGGATTTACCAAGATAGTCGTGCCGTGGTGGCTGATCGGCAGCGCCGGGTTAGGGGCCATGGTGTTGGGAATCGTGGCCGCCGTGCGGCCAGCTCGGCGAGCAGCAAAGGCCAATATCCTTGCGGCTATTGGCCTCAGCTAAATCACTTTGGCGTTACTCGACGGTAACCGACTTGGCGAGGTTGCGAGGCTGATCAACATCGCGTCCCAATTTGGTAGCCGAGTGATACGCCAACAGCTGCAACGGGATGTTCAGCACGATCGGATCCAGCTCTTCGCACACGCTTGGCACGATGATGACGTCATCAGCAAGACCATCGGGAATGGGCCGCATCGAGATCGCAATCACCGGCCCCTTACGTGCACGTACTTGTTGGATTGACGACACGTTCTTTTCGAACAGATCGTCGTTGGGTAGCACCACAACAGTTGGGAATGTGTCAGAGATCAACGCAATCGGCCCGTGCTTCAGTTCAGCTGCTGCGTACGCTTCGGCGTGGATGTAGCTCACTTCTTTCAGCTTCAGCGCACCTTCTAACGCGATGGGGTAGCCCGTGTTGCGCCCAATGAAGAACATAGAGCTGTAGTCCTTGTACTTGTCGGCGATTGCCGCAATCTGATCTTCCAACTTGAGTACTTCACGAACAGTGTCTGGAAGTGCCTTGAGGCCATCGATGACGCGACGGCCATCGGATGGCCCGAGGTCACGCACACGCCCAAGATGCAACCCGAGCAACGCGAACGACACCAGCATCGAGGTGAACACCTTTGTCGAGGCAACCGATACTTCAGGACCGGCGTGCATGTAAATGCCATCGCATTCACGAGCGATCGTCGAGCCGACCACGTTAACGACTGCCATTACCTGACCGCCCTTACGTTTGATCTCCATCACAGCGGCAAGCGTGTCGGCGGTTTCGCCCGACTGGGATACAGCGACGTACAACACGTCGGGCTCGATCACCGGGTTTCGATAGCGGAACTCGCTGGCGCTTTCGGCATCGGCCGGAATGCGAGCCATGTTTTCAATCATCTGTGCACC
>JANMEI010000309.1:0-17674 GCA_031376865.1 Acidimicrobiia bacterium
TGCTGGGCCCGACGCGGATCTTTTGGCAGTGCTTCTATCGCGCCGACAAGAAAGGAAAGGCCAGCAGCAAGAAGTTCGCCGGTCTGCACGTCTCCTTCAGCGACTTCAACGTGGGCCTGCCAACGCGGTCGGTGTTTGCCAAGCTGGGCACGAGCGATATCCACCAAGGTTTGCGCAAACCGGGTTCGAGTAACCGAGCCAAGCGCATTGCTGTCCAGAGCCTGTTGAGCGAGTTGCTCGGCCCGCACCGAATCGCCGGCAGCTACCGCTGCGAACGATTCCCACACCTGATGAGACGCGTGCAGCAAGGGAGATCCAATGTCGTCCAACACTGGTTTGGCTCGGTTGAGCGCTTCCGTTCCTTGCGTGATGTAGCCACGGCGCAGCAGTGGGACGGCACCCCAAGTGAGCGTGCCGCCTAATGCGTAGCGATCGCCGGACTCAGTCAACAGGCGTACGGTCTCATCCCAGCGTGCCCGCCACTCGGCAAGGGGTGCAGAGAAGGCCAACAATGTGGACATTGTGGAGCTGGCACGGCCGTGCGATATCGGGTCCGCCAACTGTTGACCCATGGTGATGCCGTCAACCGCGTCCTGCCAACAGCCTGCCCATTCACCCAACGACATTCGGCATTCGCAGCGAAGCGAAAGAATACGCGCACGTACAACACTGGCACTGTCTGGTAACACGGCAAGCGCTCTCGTGCACCATGTGGCACCTTCAAACTTGTCGCCCCCGACATCCCAAAACGGGCCGAGGCTCCACACCATGTCACCAAGTCCCTCGACGTCGCCTGACTCCCTCAGCCAGGTGAGGGTGGCGCGAAGGTTGTCTCGCTCCGCTGTGAGGCGTGCAACCGACTGGAACTGTTCGCCGGTCTCGCAAAGTGGAGCTACTTCGTATGCTAAGCGCGCGTAGTGGGTGGCATGACGAGTGCGCCATTGATCCAGTTCTCCCCCGGCAACCAGTTGCCTTGTTCCGAACTGTTTCACCGTTTCGAGGATCACGAAGCGACCCGATTGCGCGCCATCCAACGACACCACAAGCGACTGATCAACCAACCGCTCCACAGCGTCGAGAATCGCCATCGGTGCGAGGACTTCGTCGCTGCAGACTAGTTCGGCTCCCTGAAGATCAAAAGAGCCACTGAATACTGACAACCGATACAGAAGGTCGCGCGGTTGGTCATCAAGCAGCGCGCAACTCCATTGTATAGATGCTTCCAATGTCTGCTGGCGGGGGAGGAGGAGTCGTGATCCTCCGCTTAACAGCCGGAGCGCGTCATCGAGACCTTCGAGGATTTGGCTCGGTAGGAGCGACTTGGTTCTGGCCGCCGCGAGTTCAATTGCCAGAGGTATTCCGTCCAAGCGAGTGCAGATCTCGGCCACCGTGGCGCCGTTTACGTCCGACAACGCAAAGTTCGAGCGTGCACTTTTGGCTCGATCGATAAAAAGCTGCACAGATTCAAATTGGCCAACTCGTTCAACGGTCAACGCGGATCCGGGTTCACGTTGTGGAAGCGCAAGCGGCGGGATCCTCCACGAGACTTCGCCAGGGACCTCAAGTGGGGCACGACTCGTGGCGAGGATCTGCACATGCGGACACTGTTGGAGGAGCGTTTGAGCAAGTTGGGCCGCCGCATTCAACACGTGCTCGCAATTGTCGATCACCAAGAGCGAGCGAGTTCGGGCCAAGTGCGAAGCGATTGAGTCTGCGTGATCCTGCGACTCGCTGAGACTGGCGCCTACGACATTAGCCACGGCAAGAGCGACGCCATCAGGATGGGTGAGCGGAGCGAGTTCCACCCACCACACACCATCGCTGTACTGATCGATGTGCTCTGCGGCAGATTGCAATGCCAAACGTGTCTTACCCGCTCCACCGGCACCGACGATAGTGACCAGACGATGCGTTTCCAACAACTCGCCGAGGGCTACCAGTTCACGTTGACGACCGATGAAGGTGGACAGCCTGACCGGTAAATTGTTCGGAAATGAGTCCAAGGAGCGCAACGGGGGAAACGACGTCTGAAGCGCATGGTGGTGCAATTGGTATACATGCTCGGGCCGAGCGAGATCCTTCAGCCTGTGCTCGCCAAGGTCGACCATCGAGATGTCATCACCGAGTTGATCTAATGCCAGATCGCGGCTTGCCGAGGACAGCAGTACCTGTCCTCCGTGGCCGAGGTTACGAAGTCGGGCTGCGCGGATGATGGTCAGCCCCACGTAGTTCGATTCACCGCGCAGCCTTGCTTCGCCAGTGTGAATGGCCATACGTACACGTATGGGTTTGGGCGTCGGCCAGGCGGTCTCATGCAGCTCAATCTGTGCCTGCAGTGCGGCGGCAAGCGCATCGGATGCTCTGCTAAACGCCGCAACGATGCTGTCGCCCTCGCCTTGTTCTTGGGGGCGGACGCCGCCGTGCGCAGACACTGCACGATCAAGGATCGCGTAGTGCTGAGCAACTGCTTCGCTCATCTCGTTGGGAGCCTGCCCCCACATCAGCGAGCTTGATTCAATGTCGGTGAGTAGAAACGTCACCGTTCCAATCGGGAGCCCGATCGTTACGACCTCCTCATGGGTTTCTGGTTCTGGGTTGACCATGGATCCGGATCTGGAGCTGGATGCGGATCGGCCGCCCGAGTCTGTTACCCGTGCGGCCATCTCGTTCCACACCAGAGGCTTGCTCTGCGCCAATGTTTCGATGTCATAGCTCATCGTTACACGCATTGGTGTAGTCGTGCTGAGTAAAAGACCTCAAATCATTGGCTGTGTCAATGAGCTTTGTCAGAGGAGCACCCCACTGGCGATGGTGGTTTCCGCGGCGGGAGGAGGCGTTGACGCCGATGGGCTAGAAATCGTTCATGGCTTTGGGCGCTGAGATGGTGTTCTCGGCGGATGGTGTTTGCCATGAGTTCAAGGTTGTCGTACACGGGTTGACCTCGGGTTTGGCGTCGCTAGGCGAGGCGGCTGACAAGCCGGTTCACGCCGCTGCCGGGCACAAACAGGTGACCACCCTCGTCGACCATCTTGGCCAGCTTCGGATCCGCCGCCCGAAACGCTTGCCACGCATCAAGTTGCGCTGCTGATTGAGCAGCGAGCAACCACCCAACCTGGCCATACTGACCGAAGACGCTGCTGCCAAACAGGGAAGCAAATCCGGCTTTGGCCACGTACTCTTGAATCTTCACGCCGTAGGCCATAGCTTCGACCAACTTGCCGGCCGAAGGAGTAGCAACGGTTGATGCGTAAAACTCGTCGTTGGAGTTGGTTATGTTGCTGGCCACGATTTGTAGCAGGCCGTCGTCGGGGTTGCTCCACAACGTTCGTCCCTTTTCCAACAGTTTGTTGAAGCTAGGGTCGGCGGCCAGTTTCGCCGTAAGGTCAGTCAATGCGGTCATGTCAGCGACCGGTGTCGACCAACTGATTGCGCCAGGGTGTCCGAAGCGGGCTTCGAACGCGGTTATCGGCTGGCCGACGATCTTGGTGGCAGCGTCGGCGATCGTGACTGCGAGTTGGCGGGCTTCTATCAGGTCAGTTGGGTTGGCAATGCGAATGCGGTTGAAGACGTACATCTGATCCTCCATCGTTGGATGTGTCGGGGTGGTCGGCTGCTGGTGATCCAGCGAACCTGTGTCCAACATCTGCCGAATAGGGATTCAGTACGTCCCCCGAATGGGGGACCAGTGATCATGTGATCGTCAAGATTGGAGAGGCGCTTGGCGAGGTTGGATTGTGGTCTCATCGTGATTCAGTGAAGCTTGGCCCTCGAAAGGATTTTGATGATCCGACACCCGTTGATGCACCGCTACAACTTCCTCACCCCGTAGTCGTAGCGGTTCGAGTGCCCAAATCTTGTGCGTCTGTGCACAAGATTCGGGCACTCGTTTGGCGCTAGGGCCAGGAGCGTTTGACTTTGTCGTGGCGCTTTTCTTGTTCGGTGAGCAGCCACTCTTTGCGCCAGCTGGTGACCGCAGGGCCTTGCAGTTTGGGGGTGTCGCCCGATGCTGCGTTGCGGCGAGCCTGCCACCATCCGTTGGCTTCCTCGTCGGCTAACTCGGCGATTGCGGTTTCGATGCGTACGTTCATCTTGCGCGGATCTTCGTCGGGTTCGGGATGAAGGGGCAATCCGAATGTGACAGCAGTGTTGCCGCGCTTTGGAATGTTCTTGCCCCGCGGTAACAATCGTCCGGTGCCTTCTAGATGAATGGGCACCACTGGCAGATTGGTACGTGTGCTGAGGAACGCGGTGCCAGGCTTGAACTCGCTAGCCCAACCATCAGGCGAGCGGCTGCCTTCTGGGAACACCACCAGGCTCCAGCCATCGCGCAGCACTTCAAGGGCCCGATCCGACGAGGTGCGCGATACCTTCTTACGATCGATGGGAATAGCGCCAAGGCCAAGCGCGCTCAGCGTTGCTTTGAACTTGGTGTCGAAGAAGTAATCGGCGGCGGCAACGATCACGATTTTCTTGCGAAACCGCAACGGCACGCTAGCGAGCACCAGAAAAATATCGAGATGTGACTGGTGGTTGGCGGCGAAGATGACTGGCCCGTTGACGCCGTCAAGTCGATCAAGGCCTTGGATAGAAGGTGATGCCAACACGCCAACGCCGGGTCGCAACAGCCCCTCCGTCAGCCCTCGTCGCAATGCGAGCGCCCAGGGGTCGCGGGCCCACTCGGTGTCGTAGTTCATCTGCAGTTCAGACCGAGACGGATCGCGTGGAACACTGCCCGGCCACGAGGCCTTCGTAAAGGGAAACATCCGAAGTTGTCGTGGCATCAACTTGGCTGACGCTGCGCCAACGCCAGTGCCAAGCGGACCGCGACGCAGCATGGCGCTGATGCCTGACTCAACGTCTGCGTCAAACAGTTTGCGGCCGACACGTTCTTTCAGGCGTTCCGAAAGGCCGGTCAGGCGTTCTGACCCGCCTGCCATCAGTCAACCTCGCACATAAAGATTGGCGGGTTGTGCAAATGAGTAATGGACGGGTCACGGCCAACGACGTCTGATGCCATTTCGAGTGCATCGCGCATGGTTGAGGCTGGTGTGAATCCGAGACGCCGAACTGACTTCGGATCGCCGCCCACAATGATCACTTTGCCCAGATGCTCTAAGGCATGCGAGCCCCAGTACCACATGTAAAACGGATGGACTCCGTGATACGCGTACGACGTGCGATAGAGGTGGCGATACCACTCGTCTTCGGCATATTGCTTTTCGTACTTAGCTTCCATGGTGGAAGGGTCGGTGGTGTCGGCCAGCACTTGTTCGAAGAAGTCGATGTAGCTGGGGTGATGAACTGGATGAAATTCCCACGGGGTGGGGTGGCTCATGATCAGCACGCCACCTTCGCGTACCAGCGGCTTTTTGCGATACAGGTTGAAGAAATAACCCAGGCCAAGGCACATCACCAATACCGGGTTCATGATCGAGTTGACGTTGTAGGGGCCGATGTACGGAAGCCCCATCGTCAGGATGTCGGTCTGTCCCTCGACGCGCACCAGCTGCTGCTTGTGAACCTGGGCAATGGTCAGCTCGTGGACAGCTTCCACCTCGCCTGCTTGCACGCTGGTCATTTTGTGCGGTGCTTTGGTGGCGTGAAAAATGCCGCGCTTGGTGCGAGACGGTACGCGGTCAAGCGTTTTTGACAGTGCAACAAACGATGCACGGTCCCGTGCGTTCCATTCCCATTCGCGCTTCTGCAGGAAGTTCATGCTGGATGGAAATGCGTCGTTGTTGATGGTGGATTCGATCTGGAAGATCTTGACGCCCGCTTCGCGAATCACGGTGCCCATACGCCAGTTGATGTCGTGGAACTTCGAGTTGTCTTTGTCCATAATGGACTTCGATGCCCGCAACGTGTCGGGGTTGTGATGGTGACGGATGCCCTGGTAGCCAGCTAGCCCGGTGGCGGTTGATTTCCAGCCACCGTTCATTGCTACAAGGTTGATGTTGACGTACACCAACAAGTCGCTTTCGGCAGCGCGCTTACTGAATTGCACCTTTTCGCCGTGCTTAGTTTCACCCAAGAACACCATGCCATCAGGATCTTCGGCGTCGTGGTTATACAGCCGGCCCGACGGTGCAAACGCGTCGTATACCCGGTCGCCCACTGCATGACGCAACTCGGCTTCGGTCATGCGGCGGTGCAACGCCAACGCAGCAATCAGTTCCACATCGTCAACACCAGCGGTGGCAGCTTGATCAAGTACTTCTTCGATGATCATCTGACGAATATCGGGCCGCTCCATAGGAGGAAGTGGCAATGAGATGTCGTCGAACGCAATCGTCAACTTCATGCCGCTGAACAACAACGACGCCAGAGGTTGGCTGTCGCCAACAGGGTTGGCCAATGCGTGACGGATAGCCCCACGTGGATCAACGAGTGGGTTGACGGGCTCGGGTGCGTAAATGACCCGGGTGCCAACGGGAAACTTCTCGAGCCGGAAACCTTCGCCGTGCCACATCAAGGTGGGAGGCGTTGACCGGTCGACGTCGAGCACGAATCCCGGACGGGGTGCTCGTTTTGGTGCGCTCATGCGGAGGGTTCCTTGGTGAGAGTGGTGCGTTTCGGTTGGGCGCGCAGATCAAAGGCAACTTTGATGGCGCCGCGTTTGCCGGCGTTGGCGGCATGGTCAAGCGCTTCGGTGTATCGCTCAAGCGGGTACGTTGCGCTGACCAGCCGACCCAACTGGGCGGTGCCGGCTAGTTCGATAGCTGCGTCGAAGGTGCGACGACCGTTGAGGAACGGCTCGGTGCCGTAGGCATAGGCGCCAGCGAGAGCAACCTCACGATGCCACAGGGGAGTGAGATCGATGTTGGTCGGCCCAGCCATGCCGACCAGCACAATGCGGCCGCCGGGGCGGGTCATGCGCAGGGCGTTGTCGATAGATGCGCCAGATCCAACACAATCGAAGACGACATCGGCTCCGCCAGCTAGTCGTTCCAGATCGCCATCGCCAACAGCAAGGCATCCAACGGTGCGCCGCACTGCACGCAAGAGGCCGTTGGTCTCGACAACTTCGGTAGCGCCACCAGCACGAGCGGCCCGGATTTGCTCGGGATACTTGGCACCAACGATCAGGTGCGCCGGACGGTTCCAGGTGCTCAGCGCGCTGACGGTCAGTACACCTAGCGTTCCTGCTCCGATGACCGCGACAACGGCACCATCAAGTGACCCTGCCGACATCGCAGCATGAATGCCGCACGCAGCCGGTTCGATCATGACGGCGTCTAGATCGGAAAGTTCATCGGGCACTGCGTGAAGTTGGGATGGATGCGCCACCATCTCGGTCGCCCAACCACCACCGGTGTCGGCACAAAACCCTGATTGCAGTCCGGGGCGAAGGCAGCCAAAGGTGATGCGTTCGCAGCGGCCAAGGTTTCCGCTTGCGCACCAGTGGCATGGGGGAGTGATGCCACGGCTGACGCAACCCAACGCTGGTTCAATGACAACGCGCCGGTCGTTGGAATCCAGGGCCATGATCTCGTGACCAGGTACAAAGGGGAAGCTGACGATGGGTTCGAACCAGCGCGACGATCGTCCTTCGACGGTGGCCAGATCAGATCCGCAAATCCCCGACAATTGGGGGCGTACACGCACCCACTCGGCCGATGGTAGGGCCAGCTCTTTCGGTTCGCTCAGATCGAGCGGGCCGTAGGCGGCACCACTTCCGGTGCGCAACGACGAGGCGAGGCGTGACGCCGCGTACTTGACCGGCTTGCGGTGATAGCGGAGCGCTTTCATTTGCTCTTCTCCGCGTAGACACGGCGCGTGGGGTTGAGCGGCCCGATTGGCAGCAGCGGACGAGGACCACCCGGCGCTTTTGCCCAGTGCTCGATATGCCAGCCGCGCTTACGAGCAATGGTTGCCAGCTTCGGTTCGGGATTTACTGCTACCGGGTGTCCGGCGATTTCTAACATGGGTAGATCTGATGCTGAGTCTGCATAGGAAACAGCTTCTTCAAGCGAAAGGTTTTCTGCTTCGCAGTATTTCGCCAAGATAAGCGCCCGTGCTTCGCCGGTTGGCGGAGACACATCGAGCTCACCAGAGAACGTGCCGTCGGGGCGTTCCAACATTGACGCGGCGATGATCTCATCGAAGAGCGGTCGTAGTGGTTCCACCAGAAAGTCCAAGGCGCCTGTGATCAAGATCGTACGATGCCCCAGGGCTCTGTGTTCACGCACCCGACGGATACCGGCCGGGAAGCTCTTGGTGATGACCAGTTGGCTGAGGTACTCCCACGAATCTTCTTTCATCAGTTGTACGGGGGCATCTTCGTATCGACGGTAGAACGCCCGCAGAAAATCACCCCGGTCTTGACGATCAAGTTTCAACATGGCCGGTGCTTGTCGCAGCATGTCGGCAACAAACCGGGTTCGTTCGCCGGTTGACATGTCTCGGGTAGCCAGAAACCCGAATGACTCAACCACGTTTGAGGCAATCAGGGTGTTCTCCAAATCGAACGCAGCTACATGACGATCGGGCGACAAAATGAGCTTTCGGCCGCGGTCTGCGCGTGAGGCGGTTTTCGACTTCCCCGGCGTCATCTTCATCCGGGCATTGCGCACGACCGAGGGCAGATGAATATCGGTGACGTACCGATCCCAATCGATCACGATGGGGTCAAACATGAAGTCACGCTGATCTTCTGCAGGCATACGATTGAACAAACCAAGGAGTTTGTCGACCTGGAAGATGGCTTCTGTTTCGGTGTAGGCACCGTAGAGCGACACGTAGGACTGTGCTCGTTCGGCTTGCGCCCGTTTCTCTTCCAGCTTGGCGGCAAACTCAGCGCGGGCACCGCGAACGGGCAGCACCGAGATGAACCGCTCAGCGGTCTTGAGCGTGATGGTGGCCCGGTTCAGTTGTTGCTCGACACGACCGCGGCCCGGGAAGTTCCATTCGGGCACAATGATTGGAGAACCGTCAGAATCGTATGACGGGGTCTTGGTGAAAAAGTCGCGGGTGTTGTCGACCATCTGGCGATATCGAAGAGGTTTGCGCGAACCCGATGCCACTTGGTACACCGCAGGCACTGCTGAGGTGAGATCTGGCCCCGCTGCAGCCACGGCAATGATGGCGGCAACCACCATGTCAACCGGGATGACATCGACGACGCCCTCGGGAACACCTGGGAATTCCTTCAATAGCCCGCGCGCATAAGACACGATGATGGGTTCGGCCATACGGAACCCGCGAATCCAGCCCGGCACAGGCTCGGCCAACGCAGACTCAATGATGGACGGGCGCACGACAGAAACGGGTACGGTGCCTCGTGTTTCTTGCAACGCTCGTTCGCCGAGTGCCTTCGTATAGGCATACGCGTCGGGCCAACCCAACGATGAGGCGCGAGCAATGCCAGCAGCCACCAACTGCGCCTTCACCCATTCCTCTCGCAGTTTCTCGGTCTTTGCTGCCAGCAGAGGTTCACCTGCTGCGCCTAGTTCCGCTCGAGCCGCCTTGCGGAACTGCTGGAGTTGTTTGATGGTGCGCGATGTGGCATCGATATCTGCACGCATACGACGCGCAGCGGCAACTTCGCCACGCCAATCAACTTCGGTAGAAAATGGGGTATCGGTAAGTACTCGTTCGGGCGAAGCACCTCGACGTTTGCCGGCCACGTAACACGTTGAGACCGCCACTAGGTGCCCTGCGCATTCGGCGTTTCGCATGGCTTCGGCTACCCGAGTGGGGCCCATCAGGTTTGTTTCAACCGCAGAGTCGAGCGGCGAGTCGAACGCAACTGCGGCAGCTGAATGAATAACCGTGTGGCATCCGTGCAGGCCAGCAAGGCCTTCGGCACTGAGTCCAAGGCCGTCGCGCGAAACGTCACCGTCAATGACGTGTCGAAGTACCCGATGTTCCATCTCAGCTTCGAAGGTGTCGCCGAGCTGCTCACGTAAGCGGTCAAAGCAATCGTTTCGCAGAATTTCTCGGCGGACGCGTTCGACTGCACTGGTTCGACGGGACGAACGAACAATGAGCGCAATCTCGCAGGTGGGAATGCCGCGCAAGAGTCGTTCGACGAGCGCGGTGCCCAAGAAACCGGTTGCACCGGTGACCGCAATTTTGGCGCCATCCAGCGCTACTGCAATCGACGGCAGCAGCGTTTGGGGGAGCAAATCAGGAGATGAACTGTCCGGCACGGTTATCTTGTCTACCATTTGGTAAGTGCCTCCGCTGACCAACGACGAAATCAAGCCAAACTCGGGTCCTCCTGCCGCCGAAGGCACGGTTGGCGTTGCTGCGGCGGCGCCTGTGGGGCCCGGGGTTTTGACGCGTCAGCGAATCCTCGATGCCGCTCTGTCGTCGGTGGCGGCGAAAGGGTATGACGGTACGTCGCTTGATGCTTTGGCTTCCACTATCGGGGTAACCAAGCAAACGATCCTTCATCACTTCGGTTCGAAGGACGGGCTGTTGCGAGCGTTGCTGGAACGCAGCGCCGGCGAGTTGAAGAAGGCAGTGGAAGATTCGCTTCGTCGCACACTCCCTCCGGTTCGATCGACCGAGGCGGTGTTGACGGTCATAGATCGGGCCGTTCGAAGTGCGTTTCGTCTGGCTGCGTATCGCCCCGAGTTGATCGCGCTGACCCGAGAAGTTGCCCGCTTGGGTGGCGGACGAACCGCCGATTTGTTGAGCGCGCTCGATCCGCTCACGACGACCGCCAGTCGGTTCTTGGCCCGCGCCGTCCGGGACGGCGCCGTGTTGCCCCATGACAGCCACGCACTGTTGCTGGGTACCTATGCTCGGGTGATTGGTGCAGCAACAGAAGTTGAAGTGATGCGCCAGCTCGGAATCGAACCGCCACTACGAATCTTGATCAGACGCCAAAGCGGCCTGCTTGAAGAGCTGCATCGAGCATTGGATCCAGCATGGGTGTCCTAGGTGAACCACCAAACATCGATGGCACTCGACGTCGTCAACCACCTCCGCCCACGGTGCCGGTTGAGGTCGGGCGAGTATTGCAACACCGAGCTACTCGGTTCTCCGGGGTCGTGACTGACTTTCGGGATGGGGGAGTCGAGATTGAAGGAGCGTCGGGGGATCGGCGGCTGTTTCGTTTAATCGATGGTGGGTTTTCCCTGGGCGGGCAGATTGTCAGCGTACGTATGGCTCGGCCGGTTGTCGAAACGACGATCAAACGAACAGCGTCAGGCTCGATCGACACGGGTCCCCAAAAGGCTCGGGTAGCCCGGGCCAGCCGCATCTGGGTCGAAGGTATTCACGATGCAGCTTTGGTCGAACGGGTATGGGGCGATGATTTGCGCCACGAGGGCGTGGTTGTTGAGCGGCTTGACGGTGCTGACGATCTGTTGCAACGCATCACGGACGAGCAGCCAGGCGGTGGGTACCGAATTGGTGTGCTGCTGGACCATTTGGTGCCCGGCAGTAAAGAGCAACGGATTGCTGATTCCGTGATGGCAGAACATCCAGATGGCGTGCTGATCGTCGGAACACCCTTCATCGATATTTGGGAAGCAATCGACCCCCGCCGAATCGGTTTGAGTGCATGGCCGAAGATCCCGAAAGGGCAGCCGTGGAAAGAAGGTGTGTGCAGCGTGTTGGGATTGGGTGAACCTCCAGACGTGTGGCGACAACTCCTCGGTTCGATCCGAACCTATGCGGACTTACATCCAACCTTGGTAGGCAGCGTCGAGCGTCTCATAGATTTTGTGTGTGAGTAACTGAAGCTCCATTCGCAGGTTGAGCGATTGTGCCCGTATGGGTGAACGCTGCTTCATGCGGACGTCGCGCCGGTGATGAATTCGCTGCCGAAAGCTTGATCACGGAGAGTGGTGGGCCGATAGAGCTTTCGTGGCAACGTCAACGACTCCAACTCAGATCAAACCAGCAAGCGGCCGACGGTTGTTACGCCGATTCGCGATCGCTGGTCTGTGCCTCAGTGCTGCGATTGCGCCGCTGTCGGTGAAGGGTGCGTCGGCCCAGGAAGCACCGAATCGTGACGCTGATGAGGCTAAGTTCGTGTCGCTCATTAACGATCTTCGTGCTCAGCAGGGTGCAGGTCCGTTGACGGTTCATCCCGATCTGACTCGTGTAGCTCGTGGGTGGACCGTGAAGATGAAGGCAGATGGCGACATCTCGCATAACCCGAACCTTCGCAACGAAGTGACGGCGAATTGGAAGAAGCTCGGCGAAAACGTTGGTGTCGGTCCAGATGTTGACGTGTTGCACGCTGCGTTTGTGAAGAGCCCCAATCACTACAAGAACTTAGTTGACCCGACGTTTGATCAGGTCGCAGTGACCATTGAGTATGCGGGCGACGTGTTCTTCGTGACCGAGCAGTTCATGGACACTGACGACAAGAAGCAGGCAGCAGCCAACGAGAAGCCAAAGGAAACAACTGCGTCGGCACCCGACGAGTTGGCCCTTGCCAAACCAAAGCCTGCGAAAAAGCCTGCGAAGAAGCCAGCGAAGGCCAAACCAAAGAAGTAGTCCGTCGGTCGCTCTGAACGCCCGTGCCAACTCGAGTGTCCGTGCTAGGTTGGTCAACGCATTTGGGCGGTTAGCTCAGTTGGTAGAGCACCGCCTTCACACGGCGGGGGTCGCTGGTTCGAGTCCAGTATCGCCCACCAAATATGGTTTAAGTGATGACCCCGGCGCAACGGTTGTTGCTCCGGGGTTTGTTTTGTAAAGTCCAACTATTAGCTCCAACGTGCAGGCAACAAGACTCGCTAACGTCGCCTGGTCCGAACCGGAGGACAACGATGCCGTTACCCGTCCCACGGGCGCGTCGGAGTGGATTGGTTCGGTGGTGGCGATCACCGTATGTTGCGTCCTGGGCTTGAGCGCATTGATGCTGGTGTTGAGTGCCAGCGGCGGATGGTTGCTGATCGTGGCGGTGCCGGCTGGATTGGTCATTGCTGTGAGTGCCTACGGTGTCGCTCGCGGACTGCGAGGGATTGTCAAACCGGCAACACCCATCAACTACAACCTGACCAATCTGATGTTGGAGTTGGACGTGCCGCCGATGGGCGGGACGGTTCATGGTCGTCTGCGGTTCGAGTCTCAAGGTAACCAGTTTCCGCAGTCGTTGACGGTTGAGCTTGAGTTGCAACCTGAACAGCATCCAGACCACGAGACGTGGTTGAACCTCACGACATGTAAACCCGATTCAACCGGCGTCTACGAGTTCTTGCTCGACGTGCCCCGACATCGGACCGTGCTTGGTGAAACGCATGGGGTACTCCAACTGAACTTCAATTCGCAATCAGTGTTTGAACGTGTACATATCGACCCGATCGCGCAAACGCCACCGCTGAAGACGGTGTTTCAACCGTCCCGAACCGAGCAACTTGCGGCTTTCGAGCACGGTGCCGTGGCCGAATTGGTGTCTCGGGCCTACAACGGGCAACACGCCACTGCTGGCTGGTTGCGGCACCATGGCGGCCCGTACCTTCAGGACTTTTCTGTGGAGGAACAATCGCGTGTGTTGACGATCGGCTTTGCCGAACTGGTCGACCACCTTGAAGCGTCCGGGTGGTTTGTGGATAAGACGGTGGATGTTCTTGATTCACCTTTTGATGGGACCCGTATTTTGCGCCAGCCTGGTTTGTACGAGGTTGTGTACGACCAATCTGATCAGCAACTGAAGTGGACGACGCGTCTACATCACACCACTAGCAAACGCGAAGCTCACGAAGCATTCATCTTGCACTCAGACCCACACGCTGTTGCGCTGCTGGGGGCACGCGAATTGCTAGAGCTTCGATCTGATGGTAGCGACAGTCGCCCGGCCCAGTCGTATTGATCAGCGATCTTCGGGTCAGCAGCCAGCAGTTGCTTCAAGCGCATCGCAGATGAGAGAAGTACCCGAAACGCCAAGCGAACCAATGCGGTTGGTGAGGAACGTTTTGCGGATGGGCAGCAGGTTGTCAAAGGTGGCTACGCATGGTTCTCGTAGGCCTTGTTCCGGGCCTAAAGAAATTTCGGTTGAAATATGACGAATGGTTCGGGTCACCGGGGCGACGAGCAGGGTCGTCAGAACTGGAATGGCAGCGGAGCGAGTAACAACCAGAACCGGTCTGCGTTTGGTCTCTGTTTCTGCCCACCATAGATCGCCTTGCTCGGGAATTACCATGGTTCTTCTTCGATCAATTGCCGGGCGGCTGCATCGGTCCAATCGACCTCTTCTGGGGTCTGTGGCTGTTTGATGTAAGCAGCAACCGTGGTGCGATCGATGTTGTCGCGCCTCATCTGATGAACCCACAACGTGAGAGCTGATCGCACCGCTTCGGAACGATTCTCAATTGATCCAGCCGCGATGAGGTTGTCGACTTGTTCGAGAAGATCTGCATCCAACCGAGTAACTAACTGTGGCATGCAATGAGCATACCGATTTGCAATGCGAAACGCTATGGGGCTTTGTCTGCAATGGCTTGAAGGATGAGCGCCGTGTAGGCTGCTGCTGCTTTTGGAGCGGGATGTATTCCGTCGGCGAGGCGCAGCTGTTCTGTTTCCACGAGGCCCGGCCAGTCGACCAGCACGATCGATGGGTGTCGCTCTTGGGCCTTGCGCAACGCCTCGTTGACTTTTCGTTCCCAGCGTCGGGGCGCGTTGACCAGTACAAACACGATGAGCTGCCGATCACTCAACTCTGTGATCAGTTCGTCGATTTGTTTGTCAGTGAACGGGCCGTTCGTTCCAAGTCCGATGACCACAATGGGGTTCAAGCGCCCGACGACACGTAGGTCAGCTACTCGTTTTGTTGCTTCCCCGAATTGCCGACCGACCTCTGCGTCAACGGTGACAGATTCACCGAAACGTTCTTGTAGTGACGGCAATGCTGCCATCATCACCGAATCGCCAATCAAGGTCAGCTGACTACCATCGATGGTAGGTGCACTGATTAACGTCGTTGGGGGCAAGTGCGTGGTTGACGTTGGGATCGATAATCGAGGACTCGGTAGCGAGGTCTCTACAGACCTGATTGAAGTCGGTGCAGTCGGAGTCGAGACCGGTTGCGTTGTCACTTGCCAGGGAGGGGGCGCATCGACTGGTGACGCGGTTGCTATGCCGCCAATGAGACAGCCGGTGAGGGCCGCTGCAGCTAGTTCAAGGGCCCGCCGGTGCGATTGTCGGGGTGTGGTTGTCGAATTGGTCGGCCGGAGAAAGGGCGTTTCGATGAATCGATGCGATGCTTCTGCCAGTGCCGCAGTAAGTGCAAGTCTTGCCACCAAGGGAAGTACCGGCATGGGGTCGCCCATGATGGGCCGGGTGAGCACGAACACCGGCCAGTGCCAGAGGTACACGCCGTAGGAGCGGGTCCCTAACCATCGCATCGGGCGAGTCGTCAGCATCCAGATGATTGCTCCGTTGTGACCAGCTGTGACGGACCACAGCAACACACAACTGGACACCGCCACCAACAAGAGACCGCCCTGGTGGACCCGTTGATCGGTTCCTTCCATCACAACGCACAACGCGCCTACTGCTCCGAGTGCCGCTGCCCCCGTGACATCGGCGAAGCCTGACCGAATAGGACCCCTTTGCCGTTGCAACGCGACTGCAAGTGCAGCGCCCATCGCTATTGCGCCGAAGCGAGTATCGGTACCAAAGTAAGCGCGCGAACTAGTCGGCGTCTGGCTGTGGAGTACTGCCTGCCATGCATAACTCATGAGCGCAAGGCAGGCGAGGGATGAACTCGTGGCAAGCGCGTTCGGCCTGGATTGCTTACTTCGCATGCACGATGTCACAACGATCAACGGAGGAAGTAGCGCATACGCCTGCACCTCAACAGCAAACGACCAGAGATGCCGCAGGATGGGCCCCCGCCCCAGGGCAGAAAAGTAATCACCGCTGAAGTACAACTCGGTCCAGTTTGAGGTTCCGGTGAGCGCACCAACCAGGCCTTGGCGTAGGTGAATGAGTTCACCCGGGAACGCCACCAGTACCACCAACGAGGTCACGACCAACATGGCCACAAGAGCTGGGATCAAACGCCTCGCGCGCCGACTCGCGTAGCGCTTCAGGTCAAGTTTTCCGGTGTCGGCGAGCTCCCGAAAAATCGAACCACCCACCAAAAAACCGGACAGCACAAAGAACGATTCGACGCCAATAAATCCGCCTGGGACAACAACGAGGTCCGCATGGAACGCAACGACCGCGGCGATTGCTAGTGCTCGTACGCCGTCAAGCGCTGCGAAGTGGAGTGGCCGCCGGTCCATACCCTCTCTACAGAGCAGCCAAGTGGCAGATTCGTTTCACTTCACTTGTTGAGTTACAGCAACGCCTCGACGATTTGTTCTAACGAAGGGTTGACCATCGCGGTGCCTTTGACGACCAAGGTCGGCACGGTTTCGTTGCCTCGGGCGACCGATCTGACGAATGCGGCATGATTGGGATCTTCCCAAATGTTGCGCTTTTCAAACACCAACTCGGCCTTGTTCATCCGGCGTTCTAAGGCGGCACAAAAGCCACAACCTGGCCGCCAATACATCACGATGTCGGGCGTTGAATCCATGTTGTTTGGCGAATCGTGGTCGGAAACTTGGTCGGTCATGGCAACACGCTACCGGGCTGCCACGACCGTTCCGAGCTACTTCAACTTCTTGACTTCAGCCAAGACTTTCTTGGTATCAAGGAACCCGGTCCACGTTTTGACCGGCTTTCCGTCTTTATTCAGCAGCACTGCGGCTGGTTGGCCGGTGACCCCGAAGTAGTCCCAGCTGTCAAAGGTGGGGTCCCAGTACATGCGGACGGTTTTGACCTTGTTGCGTTTCACGAAATCTTTTGCCTGTTTGACGTCGTCCTGGGTTCCGATGCCAACGACGGTGACGATCTTTGCATGAGTTCGAGCAAACTGCTCGAGACCGGGGGCTTCCCGGTTACATGCGCCTCAATGCGGGGCCCAGAACCACGCCAGGGTGGGTAGCTTCCCTCCGTTATTGGTTGATAGGTCGACGGTTTTGCCGGTCTTCAGATCGACAACTTCTACAGCTGGGTAGCCCTTGACCTCTTCGGCAGCCGACGCACTGGGTGAGCCAGTGGCTGTTGCGACGAGGGCAGCGATACCCAATGCAGCAGCAATGAAACCGCGTCTCAAGCGCGAATTGTTCATTCCGCGCCCCTGCGGAGCAGTGAGGTGGTCATGAGGAAACTCCTTGTTTGGTGGATGATGATGCTGAAGATGAGGTTGGTGCTGGTGCGTCTTTCGGGCGCAGGACCAAAGCCATGCCGATTATTCCGATGATCAGTACGCCGACGATCAGTACCAACGAGTTGTGTGCTTCAACCCATGTGCTGATGGTGCCGCTTCGACGGAGCATCCAGTCGACGGGCCCCCCACCTTTGGCGATGCCGTCGGTGGTTTGAATCTGCCGTTCGAACCAGCCGTAGTAGGCAACGTACGAACCGGCGAGAATCAACAACACGGCCGAGGCTTTATTGATGTACGGAAGAACTTTGCGAAGACTGCGAACAAATCCTTGCTGTGCAAGAGCGACGGCGACGGTGAGCGTGATAACAACCAAACCCATGCCGACTGCATAGGCCAGGTAGTTGACGACTCCAGACAACACCCCTTTTCGTTGAGCGTTGCGAACTACCTGCACCAAAAAGATGGGCAATGTACAACTCAACGACACCACGGCGTAACTAATGCCGTAGAGAAACATCGCCTGGGTGTTTTTCGACGAGGTGTCGGTTTGGA